>JAQVGZ010000019.1 GCA_028696455.1 Desulfotomaculaceae bacterium
GCTGCGAGGGCAGGGGTGAAGCAAATGAGAGCCCGATCGGCTATATCCCAAAGGCAAATGCCCTTAACATGGAAGGGCTGGATTTAGCGCCCGGCACGGTTGAATATTTACTTGGTGTGGAACGGGAAATTTGGATAGAGGAATTAAATGGGCTGGTACCTTTCTTCAAGAAGTTCGGTGAAAGGTTACCAAAAGAAATCATGGATGAGCATCAGGCTACTTTAGGGCGTTTAAATCGTTATTATTAGTAAATAATCAGTTCATTCTCATACCTGGCTGGGCGAACTCACTGACGCTTTTAGTTACATTATGCTTTATTTATCCCGCAATATAAGGGGCTAACGCAGACATCCCGGAAGGGCGCGACAAGATCATGGTAATTCGGTGCAGTCGTGATTGGGTTTTGCCCTATTTGGGCACAGACACAGGACTACCTCCGAATCGTACAGAATACTATCCACGCTCCAGTATGGAAAACCCAGACTGCATTGGATGGTCTTTTACTATGCTGCAGGGAGAAATTTATGCTATTATAAAAAAGGTAGACAGTTTTTGGGTCAAAAGCGAGCGGCTGGCTGGCTGGATTGAAGTGCGTGTTTACAATTCCGGCACCAGTATAGATGAGCATGACCTGCCACTTGTTTTTGACCGCTTTTACCGTGCCAGCAAAACCAGGCAGAAAGATGGGACAGGTCTGGGCCTGGCTATTGCCAAATGGATTGTTGATCAACATGAAGGAACAATTAGTGTGAAGAGCAGTATGGGAAAAGGCTGTGTATTTACCATACTCCTGCCTGAAATTTAATAAAGCAAGAGCACCCGATTACCGGCTTCCTCCTGTTATTTTATTTGTTCTACTCCCGGCCAGGAACTTTTGACAGCAGCAATTAATTCGTTGTAATAAAAAACTGTTTCCGTTCTGTCCTCCCAATCAACTTGCCCCTAAAGCCTCATCAAAACCCATTTTGCCTGTGCTAATCATAATTGTAACCACTAGTAAGCAAGGTCGACTATTTATCCTGACCATAATTGGTTGCCGTTATACCAATATTGCATAGAAATTTTACCCGTACTAGCCATAATTTATAGTGATTATTATTATAGCTTAAGGTCAATTATAAAACTGTTAAATAAATCTTGATAAAGGAGAAAAAAGCTATGCGATTATCGGCACATGAGCTTCATGATTTACATGAGTTGACAATGAGCTGTGTTAATTCCATCACGAATATGGCTTGTTTTATTAATCAGGCCCAGGACCCACAGCTTAAATCATTGCTGCAACGTCATTTCCCTCATCATATCCAGGATTACAATATCAAAGTGGACCTGTTGCAAAAGGCGGGAGTATCAACGCTACACTTTTCCGCACCCCAGATGCAGCAAGTAAATATTAACCAGCCTACCAATCTGCAGCCGGTAACCCCCAGGACAGATGTCCAGCAATTCAACGACAGAGAAATTACAACCGCCTATTTGTTGACACTTAAGCGGGCCGGACGTGAATATGCCTGGTCAGCAATGGAATGTTCTAATCCGGAAATCAGGTCCTTCCTGGAAAATGCATTTCAAATGAGTTCACACCATGCCTTTGAGGTATGGCAGTACATGGTGCAGAAAGGGTACTATCCTGTTGAGGCGGCCGATCAGTCTAGTTTAAATTTATACGGCAGGGTTTATCAACCGGTGCCTAATGCCCAACAAATAAGCATGATGTAAACACGTTATTAATTAATTCCACTCTTATTTTTAAAAAATATAGATTTTATTGCTATGTAAACATTGCATACAAGGTTAGATTAAAACTAGAACCGTTTAACGGTTCTAGTTTTTTCTCTTATGCGGCACCTCCAGTGACTTGTGCCAAAAATAGCCGGATTAGGATCATTGATTACAAGCAAAATAGAACAATATGTTTTATCTTAGCCTGGTAACGTCAAATCATTGATCGTGGCACTAGCATTGTCAGCAGGTCTCCGCTCCGTCTGCTTTCTAAATCATTGTGGGTATGCAATTACTGCCGATCAACAAAACGCCCTTGCTCCGGCACGGCCATTTCATCAAAGTTCCTTACCAGCAGGTCTAAATGGTTTTCCAATTCTTCGCCTTGCATTGGCTGACCGTGGCTTGGGATAACCAGTGAAGGCTGTAATTCCCTGAGATGTTTGACGGAAGCTTCGGCAGCCTGCCAATCTATAGTGAGATATGCAGGAGGGCCGCTGATCTGCTCACTTTGAGTCAGTACAGACATTAATGATTCCTGTTTTACAGTGGTGAAGGCATCTGCGGCGAGAAGCACATGGTCTTTTTCACGAAACAAACAAACGTGCCCTTCGGTATGTCCGGGTGTGTGAATCCATTTCCAACCGGTCATACCGGGCACACTTCCGTCAGCCGGCAGTGCTACTGCCCGATAACCTACGTCAATACTCGTATGCGGGAATGTCGGCGACATTTTCGCCACCATGCCACTGCTTACTGCCGGATCGCCCACCGGGTAATCTTTTTTCCCTGTGATGTAGGGCATTTCCAACTCATGGGCATAGACCGGAACGTCCCACAGATTAGCAAGCTTGATCACTGAGCCCACGTGGTCGAAATGCCCGTGCGTAAGGATGATTGCCTGAGGACTGCTGTTTTTACCGAAACGTTTTTCTACAGCTTGTAGAATAAAATCCGCGGAATTTTCAAGTCCTGTATCCACAAGCACCCATTCACTGTCTCCTGTCTTCGGCTTTCCAACTATGCAAGCGTTCACGATGGTAAATTGCAACATCAATATATCCGGGGCAACTTCCAATGAAGACGAAGTCATTGCAGATAATCCTTCTACTAGCTTATTCCCCATGTTAATACCTCCACTTGTTTTTAGTATAGTGCGGCCTTACCCAAAGGTATTATGTACAGAGTGATTACTTTTATTAATTGACACTCATTACGCTAACGTGGCACTAGTAAGAAAATTAAAGCCACTTGGCCTTAAACGGCATGTAATGTGATTAATTAACGCCGATGTTATCCCTATTATTGGGCGACATAAAAGAACTTGGATGTCTCACCTGCCGGTGTTTACTCAGCTCAATATTTATTCATTATAAATGTCAAATTGCAAACACTTATAATAGTCCATCAAAGAGGTTTAGATAATGAAAATTAGATTTGGTTATGTAGCAATGTCGACTATGCTTAAAAACGCCTCTCCTTCCCGAACCGTAACTGCAAAGGCATATCGCCAGTTGGCTGAAAATAATCCTGAGGCAGCTAAAAATAAGGTCCGCAGGGCAGGCTCTGAAAACCTGTTCAATACCCTGCGTATATTAAGGCATAACAAGGCCTACGGGGTGGCAGTATACCGGTTTTCTTCCAAGATCATACCACTTGCCACTCACCCACTTCTGGCAGACTGGAACTATACTGAAGACTTTCGGGATCAGCTGACGACAATAGGCGATTTTGTTAGGGAAAACAACATGAGAGTTTCTTTTCACCCGGATCATTACACCTTAATTAATTCACCGAAGGAAGAGGTCTTTTTATCCTCTCTAAAAGACCTGGAACATCACTGCCTGCTTTTTGAAGAGATGGGCCTGAGTCAGCACGCCAAACTGGTTATGCATGTCGGGGGAGGTTATCAGGACAAAGAAAATTCTCTAGAGCGTTTCCAGGAAAATTGGAAGCGATTGACCAGGCGGCTCACGGAGAGATTGACCCTTGAAAATGACGATAAAACCTTCACTGCTAAAGACGTTCTTTTATTATGCAACAGGTTATCTCTGCCAATGGTACTGGATCTTCACCATTTTAAATGCAACAACGAAGGAGAAACCTTAAAAGATTTACTACCGCTAATTCTCTTAACCTGGAATAACACAGACTTACCGGCTAAATTTCATATTTCAAGTTCGAGGAACCAGGTAGACTTCCGAAGTCATCATGATTTTGTTAACCCGGAAGATTTATACCCGTTTCTTAAGTTGGCACGTGAAATAAATGTTAACATTGACGTAATGGTTGAGGCCAAGCAAAAAGACCGGGCCATGTTTCAGTTGGTAAAAGAATTGTCAGCTTATCCATTGATCAAACAAATAAATGAAGCTACCTTGTTTTTTAATTAAGAACGCTATTTCTGTTTTAGCGGGGGCAAATGCTGCCCGCTGCGGCCTTGGGGCAAAGCTTTTGTTGCTGAAGCCCCTGTCGTTTTGATCTTTTTCGCCCTCCCCTTAACTCTGCAAAAATATGGTGACGTGGAAGCAGGATTTATTCCACACAGGACGCGACCACTGCCTATACTTACGCGATGCTTGCTGCCGCATCACTTAATCTTGCCACCATCTGGGTCGGCGCCTTTCACGACAAAGAAGGGTTTTAAAAGCATTTTCTCCATAAGACAAGTCTCTGAGGAAAATGCTTTTCTGTTAATAATGAATTGTTATAATAGCAATCACCATTAAGCAGAAAGCCATTGCTTAACTTTCTCAATCACCTGTTGCCTCTCCTGAATCACCTTGTCCGTTAGGGTATAGTTTTCATTCTTTAAGACTTCACGATAGCCGGAAAAAGCTTCGGCGAATTTTCCATTGGCTGACGTATCAAAATTTTTGTAGCTTTCTTGAAAATCTTTCCTTAAAACCTTGGTGTTATAAGCAAACGCCGGTGTATTGTTTAACCCGGATAAATAGAAATTTACATAGCGCAAATACAGCTCCTCAATATCCGCCCGCTTTGCAGAGGCTGAATAGTTCCTAATATAGCTCTCCTGCGCTCCAATTCTTTTTAGTATTTCGTCAGGTGTGATCAGCAGCGCTGCATCGGCAGCAGGCGGGTTCTTGCTTTCTACAGCCATAATTGTATAGTAATTTTTCAGATCATCACTTAAATATGCATAATACTGTTGATAAAATTGGTAATCAATCACTGGAAAATACATGCCTTCCGCACTGCGCGCCAGGTACCCCGTGTCCCTTACCTCTTCCAGCATTCTTTTAATTTCCGGATCTTTTATTTGATCAAGCTGCTGCATGCTGAAGGAATAGCCGAACTCTTTATGCAGTCCATTGGGGATGGTTTTTGTCCATTTTTCCTCCTTACCCCCGGCAAACTGCTGGTCCAGTTCCTCTAAAGACTTTTTTTGCCTGGTCTCATAGCCGGTTACTAATTGGTTTGCACCTTCTTTGGTTACTTTGGAGATGTTGGTGTCGATAAAGGCCAGGATTTCTTTTTCTGCCGCGTTTTCTCTCATCAACCTTTCAAATTCAGCAAGCACTGCCTGGTCCTGCAGCTTATCCTCACTTGCCGTACTGCCGGGCCCGGTACAGCCAAACAGAAAAACCACTACAGACAGGTAAGTCAGGATTAAAAACAAGGGTTGAACTATTCTCATAACATACTCCTTTATAAAACGTATTTACGGTGATGAATGTTATTTCTTTTAACGGGGGTCGTAACCGACAACCGACCAAATTCCCGTCTCGTCCTGCCGAACAAGCCGCTCCAGGTAGACTTGTTTGATCGGTCCGCCGGTAACTTCCACCACGGCCTGAGCGCCGTTGTTAACTGCCAGTTTAAAAGCTGATGCCGGTATTAGGGGTTCGCCTTGAATTCCATCCGGCGTTACCTTTAAGTTAACAAAGGTCGTTGCCACTTGCAAGGGATCAAGCTGCCAGGGACTGCTGCCTCGATCCACTTGCTGCTGGTTGGCCTTGACAATCTCCAGGTCCACCGGAACCTTGACCTGAGCCCTGTTTAGCAGGTTCTGACCGTTATCCGGCAAGGTCAGGTCAGCCGCGATCTGACCGGCTAACTCTACCCGCCGTATGCCATCGATCTGGATTTCCAGTCCCTCCTGCCGCCAGCGCAAACGTTCCCACCATACTTCCAGTGGACCGCCGGCAGCAGTACCAAGAGCGGAATTAGCGACCGGCTCGAAAGATTCCTGAGCGACAGTTTCTATAATTGTCGTATCACCGTAATCCAGGACGATCCGATCTTGGAAAGCAAAGATGCGGCCAGGCGCTTCCTGCGGGAGCAGCGGTGTGAAATTGCTGATGACAGCTGCTTCCTGCACTGTAGCCACCAATTGCCCCGGATCTTTTTCTACCACTGTATAGCCTTCGGGCTGTTGGTACGTAAATACATGGGGATCAATTGGCATATTGGGCTCAAAACTTGTAAAGGTAAATGTGGTCATCAGCGCATTTTGCATTGCTGTTTGCAGCTGGACCGGCAGATTGGTTTCGGCATCAATCCATAAGTAATAAGGTAGACCACCAGGTGGTGAAATTTCCAGTTTTGTTGCCTGCCGGCCGGCCACTAGCTCCGTTCCTGCAACAGTGTGCGGGTACTGCTTGGCCCGCTTAGCTTCATCACGCAAATCAAAACCAGTTTTCGCCGGGTCCGGCGCTGGCGGCAGCAGGGCTACTTCCTTGCTTTGGGGACGAACCTGCCATTTCCGCTCGCCATTATTGACGGTTAAGGTACCATCGTCCTGCCGCATGGCATATTTATCTCCCTCTGACCAAAGCTCCACCCGGCGTGCCAGCCATTCCTCCCCGGCGGCATTTCGGGAGCGCACCTCCAGGATGCCGTGATAGTTAGACAAGCTGACAACTGCTTTCTCCATAGCGTAAACCACATCACGGTTAAATAAGCCGGTCCAGCTTGTTAACACCGCAACTAATAATAACCCGGCGGCCAGGGCTACAAATGGCCCAATCCACCTGTTACGCAAACGTCTCCCCCTTTGATAGTTACTGCTGTTATTTTCCTGGATTTGAACAGCCACAGCTTTGGCCAACCTTTTCGGGTACCCGGGAGCGGGCAGGGCAGGCTCTTTTAAAGTGCGGACCTGTAAAACTGTTGCCATCAGTTTTTCCAATTCCGGAGTGCCGGCCGCTAGCTGGCCTTTTTCAGGCTCTTGCTCCGCATTCAAGGCATCAATATAATCGGAAAGTTTGTTTTCCAGCTCATTCATTATTTCATCCCCTCTTATTAAGCATGGTCCTCCAGGATTTTAGCCAATCCCTGTAAAGCCCGGTATTGGGCTGTGCGGACAGCGGCTTCCGTTTTTCCTGTAAGCTTGGCGGTTTCAGCTACCGAATAGCTTTTAATGATTCGCAAATCAAGAACGGTACGCTGGTCTTCACTTAATTTGGCTAAAGCATTTTCCAGCTGCAGACGCTGCGCAACGGCTTTTTGATGATCCATATGGGCAGTTTCTTCCGGATTTATTTCCTCAAAATTCACCGGCGCCCCCCGGCGTTTTTTTTGCCGCCAACGGTCACGCAAAACGTTTAGCGCTACGGTTTTCATAAAACCCAGGAAGTTGCCCTGGAGAGCCTGATGTTTTTGCAGATAGGTTAGTGTTTTAACATAGGTTTCCTGGGTAATATCCTCTGCCTCCTCCCGGTTTTGCACTTTAAAATAGATAAAGCGGTAGAGCGGTTCCCACGTGGCAGAGCATACCCGTTCAATTGCCTGGCGGTCGCCCTCTTTAGCCTTTTTAAGCTCTTCAACAGTAGTCACAAGTAGCTGCACCTTCTTTCCCGGCCGGTTAATTACATCTATAACAACGATTAAGTTATCCAAAACGTTACATGAAAATCCTGGTGCCTGCCTCAAACCTTAAACCGGTTCTCCTTTGCCGGCACCGCTATTGTCTATATTTATTGTTTATCGCATCGCAAGCGCGAGAAGCTCAACAGACAGCCGCAGTCATCATGATTTTGTCAACCCGGAGAATTTATACCCTTTTCTCAAGTTGGCGCGTGAAATCAACAAGGATATGGATGTAATGGTTGTAGCCAGGCAAAAAGACCGGGCTATGTTCCAGCTGGTAAAAGAACTGCCGGCATACCCCATGCTTAAACAAGTCAATGAAGCAACATTAAGTTTTAATAAACAACAAAAATCTGGAATATTACCATAACCACTAGCAAATACCTACGCTAAATAGAAAATTTATAATAGTTTTCACACAGGTAGGATTTTGGGTTTTTTTGTTGAATATCCATATCATTAGCCAACTATTATAAAATTAAAGGAGGGTATTTGGTGAATCGAGTTATTACTTTGTGTTTAGCACTGGCGTTGGGAGTTTTTATGCTTCTCCCCGGCACAGCTTCAGGCGCCACCACGGAAAACATCCACTCCTATTCCGTACTATTCAATGAAAATGCTATCCCCGGCCATTTTAAAACGAGCATTGAATCCATGGGTGGAAAAATTGTTTATTCCGTTCCCGAAATCGGATTTGCACAAGTTAATAGTAATAATAATATTTTATTTGATTTAAAAAGCTTGTCTTCGGTAAAGTCGGTCAATCCTTCAATTTCCTGGCCGGCGCCTGCAGTGCATACAACCGGCTTTGAAGAATATTTAACCCTGGATTATTCAGATTATCCCTACATAAGAGATCTGCAATGGGATGTTCACCGTGTTACTAAAAATGGTGCCAGTTATCATTTAGGCACCGGTTCCAATGATGTCGTTGTAGGGATAATTGACAGCGGCATCGACCGCGATCACCCGGATTTGGTTAAAAACCTGCTGCCAGGATCGAAAAACTTTGTTCCCGCGGGTGGATACCGGAATACGGAACCGCAAGAAACAGGCAATGTCAACGAGTTTGACGACAAAACGGGGCATGGTAGTCACATTGCCGGAACCATTGCCGCCAATGGAAAGATGCTGGGCGTGGCACCGGACACGGGCATACGGGCTTACCGCGTATTCGGCCAGTCCAGCGCGGAAACCGGCTGGGTTGCTGCGGCAATTATCGCAGCGGCAAATGATAGTGTAGACGTCATCACATTGAGTCTGGAGGGTTTCTATTTACATGGGCAAACTTTTTACCTGGACCCTCTAACTGGAGAAAAAACTGCATTGGGAAATGATACAGCTGACTTTGCCGCGTACAAAAGAGTTATCGATTATGCGGTAAATAAAGGTTGCCTGGTGGTCACCGCATCCGGCAATCAAGGTCTGAATATGACCAATAAAGGACATGTGACCAACTACCTGAACTCGGTTTACAGTGGAAGTGGTCTGTATTTTGTAGGAGCAACGTTCGAAGCGCCCGGTACGATTCCCGGTGTGGTGACGGTTTCCGCCACGGGACCTGATGATAACCTGGCGATATACTCCAATTATGGACCTGGTTTTATCGATCTGGCCGCCCCCGGTGGTGATATGGCGAAGTTCCTTGAATATCAACTAAGCGGTAGAATACCGGAGGATTACTTTAGCGAGGGACTTTATAAAGAGGAGTTTTGTTTGAGCACTAATCATTTAGGTGGTTACAGCTACAACGCAGGAACATCAATGGCTGTTCCTAAAGCAGCTGCAGTAGCATCTCTGATTATAGACAAGTATGGAAAAATAGGGCCCAAAAAGGTGGCGAATAAGCTCTTTAAGAAGGGCGTTGAACCGGTAACCGGGAAGGATAAGAAATATTATGGAAGTGGCCGTTTGAATGCATTCAAAGCATTAACGGACTAATTAGCATACCGTTTTGGATACCTTCAGACGTAAATTGTTATGATCATTACATCTAACAACTGAAATCGCTCCCTAAAGTCATGCCGCCGGTTTAGTGCCGGCGGTATGACGATATTTTTATTATCCAATTGCTGCCTGTTAAAGCTGCTTATTTAATCAGAAATCTTACCTTTTAATTTTATTAAGCGCATTGATATAGGCCTTGGCGCTGGCCTCAATGACATCGGTGCTAATACCCTTTCCCACCACCAGCCCGTTATCTCCGGAGCAAAGCTTGACTGTCGCTTCCCCCAGGGCCTCACTGCCCCGGGTCACCGAGCTCAAAGAATAATCCTCCAGTCGCACCTCCACACCGGTCAGCCGGTCGATGGCTTTAAACACAGCGTCAACCGGGCCGTTGCCGCAGGCAGCATCCATGTACTCAGTGGCGTCGATATCGACTGACACAGTGGCAGTGGCTGTCGATACACCGGAGGTGGCCACGGCAATATTTTTTAAAGTAATCCAGTTGCCGTTGGATACGGGCATACCCATCAGGGCATGGAGGTCCTCATCAAAAATTTCCTTTTTCAGATCGGCCAGCTGCAAGAACTGCTGGTAAACATTATCCAGCTCTTTTTCGTGCAATTGGTAGCCCAATTCCTGCAGGCGGTGCCTGAGCGCGTGACGGCCGGACCGGGCGCTCAAGTTGATCGTGCTGTGCAGCCCGCCAATAATTTCAGGCTGAATTATTTCATAGGTCAGCCGGTCTTTCAAAATACCGTCCTGGTGGATGCCGGACGCATGCATAAAGGCCCCCGCCCCGACGATGGCTTTATGAACAGGCACCGGCACCCCGGTCACCCGGGATACCAGCCTGCTGGTGGCTGATATTTCCCTGGTGTTCACCCTCACCTCCAACCCGTATTGCTTACGCCGGGTGTAGACGGCCATGATCACTTCCTCCAGCGAGGTATTGCCAGCCCGCTCACCAATGCCGTTAATGGCCCCCTCCACCTGCCCCGCCCCGGCCAGGATGCCCGCCAGTGAATTAGCGGTAGACATGCCCAGGTCGTCATGGCAGTGTACGCTCACCACTACCTTCTCAATCCCGCTAACATTATGCATTAAATAGGAGATCAAGTCTTCATATTCAAAGGGAGTGGCATAGCCCACAGTGTCAGGAATATTTACTACCGTGGCGCCGGCCTTAATTGCACTTTCGATTACAGCAGCAAGAAAGGCCCGGTCGCTGCGAAAAGCGTCCTCGGCATAAAACTCAACGTCACTGACATATTTTTTGGCGTGCTTTACCGCGGCTACCGCTACCTCGAGCACCCGCTCCGGCGCAAGCTTAAGCTTTTTCTCCATATGTACCGGTGAGACCCCGATCCCGGTGTGTATTCTTGGATATTCAGCCCCCTGCAAGGCTTGCGCGCAGCAGTCGATGTCACTCTCCACGGCGCGGGTCAGACCACAAATAGACACACCTTTTACCTCCCGGGCAATCAAGCTTACCGCAGCTGCGTCTCCCGGCGAAGATGCCGGAAAGCCCGCCTCAATTACATCCACCCCAAGCCTGACCAACTGCCTGGCCACCTTGAGCTTTTCCGCAGCATTCAAGGTAATCCCTAATGATTGCTCCCCATCCCTTAAGGTGGTATCGAATATATACAGCCTGCGCATTATTAATTCCCCCTCTTAAAATTCCATTACTTACTAAAACTAAACCTCTAAGATCGCTAAGGTCTGATTCCATCAACACCACCTCCTCGCAAGAAATTAAAGACCCTGCGCCTTTTTTGAGACGCAGGGTTCACCTTCGCGGTACCACTCAAATTAACGGCGACTTTAAGCCGTTCCCTCCAAAGGATACGGGATAAAAATCCGATATCCCCTTCCTTTTAACGGCGGAAGCCCCGTCCGGTCCTAATCTCACCATTGATTTCAGCCGGCTACTCCAGGGAGAGTTCTGCGCTAAGCCTTCGGCCGCCTTGCACCACCCGGCGGTTCTCTGAACCTGGCTGTAAACACTTACTATTCCCTTTCATCGTCTTTAAATATAGTATGGATTTTACCAGCAAATAAGTATCTTTGTCAATGGGTCAGGAAACATTTTCTGAAACAGCAATTGGAGCAATTGACTACAATTAGACCATTCGTATCCGGAACCAGATAGACAAGAAACACGCTGCTCCTTTAATTAGAAAAAGCACTTCCCCATAGGACAGGGACCTGAGGAAAGTGCTTTTAACCTGTTAATTATAAACCGTTTTAACAGCAATGACTGTTAAGCGGAAAGCCATTGCTTCATTTTTTCAATCACCTGTTGCCTCTCCTGAACCACCTTATCAGTTAGGATATAATTCTCATTCTTTAATACCTCAAGATAGCCGGAAAAAGCTTCGGCGAATTTCCCACCGGCTGACGTATCGAAGTTTTTGTAGCTTTCTTGAAAGTCTTTTCTTAAAAACTTGGTGTTATAAGCAAACGCCGGTGTATTGTTTAACCCGGATAAATAGAAGTTTACATAACGCAAATACAGCTCCTCAATATCTGCCCGCATTACAGAGACTGGATAGTCTTTAATATAGCTCTCCTGCGCTCCAATTCTTTTTAGTATTTCGTCAGGTGTGATCAGCAGCGCTGCATCGGCAGCAGGCGGGTTCTTGCTTTCTACAGCCATAATTTTATAGTAATTTTTAATATCATCAGTCAAGTATACATAATACTGTTGATAAAACTGGTAATCAATCACCGGAAAATATATGCCTTCAGCACTGCGTGCCAGGTACCCCGTGTCCCTTACCTCTTCCAGCATTCTTTTAATTTCCGGATCTTTTATTTGATCAAGCTGCTGCATGCTGAAGGAATAGCCGAACTCTTTATGCAGTCCATTGGGGATGGTTTTTGTCCATTTTTCCTCCTTACCCCCGGCAAACTGCTGGTCCAGTTCCTCTAAAGACTTTTTTTGCCTGGTCTCATAGCCGGTTACTAATTGGTTTGCACCTTCTTTGGTTACTTTGGAGATGTTGGTGTCGATAAAGGCCAGGATTTCTTTTTCTGCCGCGTTTTCTCTCATCAACCTTTCAAATTCAGCAAGCACTGCCTGGTCCTGCAGCTTTTCCTCACTTGCCGTACTGCCGGGCCCGGTACAGCCAAACAGAAAAACCACTACTGACAGGTAAGTCAGGATTAAAAACAAGGGTTTAACTATTCTCATGACATGCTCCTTTGTAAAGAGTATGGTTCGCATCATACAGAAACAGGCCACTAGCGTATTTATTGCGAAAGCATCTGCCAAGACCGTCACCAGCAGAGGAACCTATGCAATTGCTTTCGACGCGGAGCCACTACATTACTTTAGCTCCACCGTACTTATTTCAGCCAGGCTGTCTAAGCTGTTTGCCCGGATATATTTCCCCGACAGGGTATATAACACGTCATCAATATATAGGACCCTGCTAATATTTTTTTCGCTGTCATACCAATAACTGCCGGCCTTCTGATAATCCTGATCTGAAATGTGGGTGATCCGCCCCTTGAGCTTAAAGCCGTCAGTCAAATCTATATTATACACATAGGCTCCCTGATAGATAAACTCGCCATAAGCTGGGAAGCCCCCCTGTACTTCACTGCCCTTCACCTCCGAGACGCTGACGGGAAAGGCCAGCAGATTTTTATCCCTGGCAAACAGCAAAGCCTTGTGGTTATACAATAACTCGGAATCCGTACCCCAATCGCCTATTTTTTCTACAAACATTTCTTTGGGATTGGTTACATCCGTTACATCAAAGATGGCCATTTTCATACCGGTATAGTAAGCCATACTGTCGACTTCGCCCTTACCACCCTTTTGCCCGAGCTCAATGGTATCCTTGCCAAAGCCGATCACGTGGTCCTCGTCATAGGGGTGCAGGTAATTACTATATCCTGGTATTTTCAATGCACCAAGAATTTCGGGCTGACCAGGGTCTTTTAAGTCAATCACAAACAACGGGTCCACTGTTTTAAACGTCACCATATAAGCCCGGTCTCCGGTGAATCTTACGGAGTAGATTCTTTCCCCGGGTGCAATATTCTCCAGCTTGCCGGTTATATTCAAGGACTCACCCAGAACATACATATTATTTTTTGATGTATGTTCGTCACTTCGCCAAATTTCGCCTTTGGTTGTGGCAATCCGGAAGTACCCGTTATACTCATCCATTGAAAACTGGTTTAGAATGGTCCCCGGCACTTCTCCTTTGGTAGAGTAAGTTAATTTTCCGTCATTCATGGCGAATTTATAAATTCTGGTATTATTCCTGTCCACAGCAGGCCGGGGCATAGGCAAAAACCCCGTCTTATCTTCCATTATTCCATATTGATAACTGGTTACCGCCACGTATAGATTCTCCGTCGAAACATAAACATTCTCACCGGAACCGAGGATAGTGTTAATATCCGCCTTTTTCTCCGGCCGGTCCAGGTTTAAGCCGGCCACAAGGAGGTAATTAGGCTGCACAGCATCAGGGAAACACTTGATGTTGCCATAATCGATATCTACAAACTCATCGCCTGCTGCTGTATCCCGGTAGAAAGGCTGCGGGTTCTCTATCTCTCTCATGGGGTAGTAATAAATACTTCTGTTGACTACCAAGTAAAATGATGAGCCAATTTTGCGGGAGGAAACATATCTTCCTCCAAGATCCAGTTCACGCACCTTGTTGATATTTGTCTTGTCACTGATATCATAGACAATGGCGCTGACCAGTTCATGCTGGTAAGGAGGAGGGTAAATCTCGGTACTTATTTTTTTGCTGTCTTCCCGCATAATGATCGGCATGTCCATGTACACACTGGTTTGGCCAATCACAATCATGTTCTTTTCATCCACGTACAATTCGCTGGGGGAAAAGTTTTTCCCGGCAAAGTCAATGGTGTCTACTATCTCCATGTCGCTGGCAGGGTAGGCCTTGGCGATTACCACCCGCTGCCCGTTGACCATATAAATATAACTGCCGTCGGTTTTAACAAGATCAGCCTCATCCACACCCTCGACCTGGACATTGGTTTTAGAATAATCAGCACCGCCAGCCCCCGCCGCTGACTGCGCCGTATCCGCCATTTCCTTTCTCGCGCCCTGGTTCATCATTACCGATGGAGCACCACTGCGTCCTAGGCCTGAAACCTTATCCTGAGAATTAGCCAGCAGGTTCTTCAGGTTTTCGTAATTGCCTACTACCGGCAGGTCGCTGCTTTCCGACAGGGGCTTGGGCAAATTGCCTGGAGGGCCAACCAGCACGCTCTGGTTCTCTTCGTCCCAGCCCACCTCATACCCAAGGGCTTCAGCCAGCCAGCGGGCAGGCACAAAGACCCGGTCACCCGCCAGCACGGGCACAACATCCATCGTCCGCTGCTGCTCTCCCACAGATAATAAGTTGCTGCCTACAGTCATCCGGATCGCTGAGCCAGCGGGGTTAAAGGAAACTGTTTGCGCCACATCATCCCAGATTATATTTTCATCCGGGATTCCCAGCGCCCGGCCGAGAAACCGCACAGGAACATAGGTCCGGCTGCCTTGAATAAATGCTGGAACATCCATGGCAGTGGCCTGGCCGTTACTGATATACATTTTTTGGCCGACCAAAAAAGTTGCCTGATGCTGGTTCAGCGCGTGCCCTTTTGGCTGAAGCCAGGGTATAAAAATTACTGAGAGGGCTAAAAACAAAACTAAAGCAATAAATTTTTTCACAAAACCACCTCTTTAATTTTAGTTTATAATTAGACGCTCATTGTAATGAAAAGGTTCAATATTATTTAACCAGTTGATGATCAAATAACTACTTTCCAAATATGCGCTTATCAGAGTAAAAAAATTACCGTAGCAAGTTTAATCACTGGCTACGGTAATCAAATGTTGTGTATGGTAGCCCCAAGGGGACTCGAACCCCTGTTTCCGCCGTGAGAGGGCGGCGTCTTAACCGCTTGACCATAGGGCCATAACATTTACTACGAATACTATATTAACAATTATAATAAAACAAGTCAAGTATCATAACAACCATTCTTGTCTTACTAACCATTGATTAAATAAATCTAAAACGTATCTCCAAATTATAATCATCAGCATGCCCACCACCGCCCCCGTAGAGCAGGCGATTTAGTCCTTGATCATATGGGAAAAGCGGAACACAGTAAACCCGTTCCGCTCTTCTATTCAATTAATTAGTTTTTACTACTCAACAGTAAATCTCCAGTCATCACCATTAATTCCCTCAAAATCAATGCCTGTGTCTTCTTCTTCAAAATAATTTTCCTTAATAGTTACTTCATACGTGTCACCATCTTCTAAATTCTCTCCTAAAGTAATCTTTAGCGTATCCCCGTCGATTTCTATTTCATCAATCTCAACATCTTGATTATCACTCACGTTGTAAACCTTTACAGCCCTAAGCAAAGTTTTTCCTGATATTACCTGAATGTCATCGCTGAATTTAGCTTTAAGCACCCTGGTGCCGTTGTCAACGTCGCCGGCGCCGTCTTCAGGGTTTAAACTAACCAGCTCAAATGACCCGGCAGTGCTGAATTCCCATTCACTACCGCTGATTCCGCCGAAGTTTTCACCAGAGTCCCTTGCCTCGATCAGATCATCTTCGATGGTAACCCGGTAGGTTTTATCGCTTTCCAGATATTCGTCAAGCTTAATCGTCAGGGTTTTCCCCTCGATGTACACTTCATCAATTGCCACAACCTCATCATCGGTCACGTTCTCGACAGTTATTCCGTCCTGAACGCTTTCCAGGTCTTCAATTGCCCGCACTTTAATATTGAAATTAACTACTAGCTCATCAATATCCCCTTTTACGTCATCGCTGCCATCGGAGGGATTCAAACTGTTGACCCTCAATTCCTTAATATTATTATTGTCATCTTTATTATCATCACCTGAAGTAATACTGTCCTGTAATATTCTGTAAAGCACCATTGCCATTTCCGCTCTGGTTACCGATCTATTAGGCTGGAAGTAGTTACCAGGATAGCCGACCATGTAACCGTATTTATACATCCCACCTATATAGCACCGGGCATAGTAGGGAATTTCATCCCGGTCCCGGAAGGAGAGCTCTTCATCCTGATCCAAGCCCATGGCCCTGTTGGCCCAGACTGCTACCTCAAACCTTTTTGCGGCCGCCCGACCATTTAGGTCTTCGGCCTCGTCTTCAGTCAATATTCCTTCATCAACAGCGAAATTAAGACAGTCAGTCATCCAGTCAGGAACGTTTCGGCCCCAGGAATTGTCTGAATCATAGGCGCCGGTGAAACCACAAGCCCTTGAGATCATCATAATCGCCTCATATTTGCTCACAGCAGCATTTGGCCTAAAACTCCGGTCAGGATAACCCTTAATAACCCCATATGAGGATATTACCTGAATCGGTTGCATCGCCCAGTGCGAGTTAATATCGATTAGTTGAACAGATTGCCAATTGTTCTGAAGTTTAATTTTAAAGTGTCCTTTCGCCTTCCCCTTGCCAGGATCGGCATAGGACGCAACCGCCAAACCCAGAACTAAAACCACCGTTAAAATGAATGTAAAAAAACCTCTCTTAAACAAACAACACACCCCCGAATCAAAAATATTTTTAGACACAAGAATTAATATAGTCTAAGAATCACCTCCTTCTTAACATATTAATAATATAATAAGTTAATCCATATTTACATAAATATGGATTAAAAAGAGTAACACCTACCCTTTTCCTAACGAAACTAATAAACCAACATTAAAATTCTACTATTGGTTTGACTAATACCAAATTATAAATTGTTAGTTAATTAATTTTCTACTTTATCTTCTTACTTCTTAATACGACATGAATGCACTTTTTTGGGGTAGTCAAACTTTGAAAATTTCGTAAAATAAAACGGGAGACGAACCACCAGGGCTTCAACCTCCCGCAAATTACGCAATATAGTCCGGTAACGCCAAATATATCGAAGGTTAGGTGTTGTTACCGTATCATCTTGTTGACGATTAGAAAGTGTCTGTAACTCTGATAAGTCTGCAAATAAACTCCCTTAATACACTTTAATTATTTCAAATTATCTTTACCTTTCTAATCATTTGGATATTATTGTCGAATAGCCTATCTCTTGTTATTTTACAACAATTTTTAATTATGGGTGGTAATGTGGAATTTGACCAAGACTGCGTGTATATTATGGCCACATTATTAAGTTCTTTATATAGCCGGAGTTGTGGGCAGTAAGAGAAAAGCCAGGAAGCAACTCCTGGCATTCAAAGACGTAAATAAACAACAAAGAACTGAGGCAACTTTATAATTCGTATCGGCGCTTCATGTTTTCAACATGCCTGTAATGATCAGAATGAACTAATTTAGAAGCCGCCGCTTCATCAAGCACAACCGAGATGTTTCCGCTGTGCAGTTGTATGGCCGATGCGGTAATCTGCGATGTAAGCGGTCCCTCTAAACATTTGGCAACGACATCAGCTTTCTTGGAGCCGTTTACAATCATTAAAATATTCTTTGCATCCAGTATGGTTCCAATACCCATTGTAATGGCAAAATGCGGCATCTGGTTGCGTTCGATATTAGCTTTTTTGTAGAAAGCTTCATAGTTATCATCCAGGGTCTGTTCTGTCAATGCCACTACTCTTGTTCTTGATCCAAGTGATGAGCCAGGTTCGTTGAAGCCCCAATGCCCATCGCCGCCAAGTCCCAAAAGCTGCAAATCAATGCCTCCGGCCTTCTTGATTTCTTTTTCATACCATATACAAAACTCTTTCGGTTCTTTTGTTTGACCATCGGGTATTTGGATGTTTTCCCTTTTGATATTGATATGCTTGAATAGTTCCTCGTGCATAAACCTGGCATAGCTTTGATCCAAATGATAGGGCTTCCCCAAATCAATTCCGACACCAAGATATTCATCAAGGTTAAATGTTTTGACCTGCGAAAAATCAAGGCCCTCTTCCCTGTGCATTCTAACCAGCTCCTGATAAGTACCAATGGGGGTGGCTCCTGTTGCCAGTCCGAGCACACAGTCCGGCTTGGATTTAACATAACCCGCAATAATTTCTGCGGCGTATTTGCTCATTTGTTCATAATTTTCCCTGATGATAATATCCATGTTTTATTCCCCCTGTTTTTCTTAAAAATTTTCATCTTCATCTTATAGATCTTTTCGAGCTTTTTCTTCTTCGCGGCAACAGCTTTCTGGCTGATCGCTGGTTTGCAGGTTTATAGATATCATTTGCGATCTTTCCTGACGATCTCGCCGCCTTGCTTGAATATGCTGTCCTCAGGAACATAGCCACGCACCAACGACAGCGGGTAGATCATGCTGTTTCTGCCTATAATGGTGCCTGGGTTGAGCACTGAGTTGCAACCCACCTCGACATGATCCCCGAGCATCGCACCCACCTTCTTCATACCAGTCTTTGCTGTCTCGTTGTTGATGCGCACTGTCACCGGACTCTTATCTGACTTCACATTTGAAGTAATGGAACCGGCACCCATGTGGGCCTTGAAGCCAAGTATGGAGTCGCCCACATAATTGTAATGCGGCACCTGCACACTGTTAAACAAGATAACATTCTTCAGTTCAGTGGAATTTCCGACAACAGCATGCTCACCAATCACAGCTGAACCGCGAATAAAGGCGCAGTGGCGAATTTCGGCATACTGGCCGACGATGCAAGGCCCATGAATATACGCCGTTGGGGCAACATTAGCTGTACGGGCTATCCAGATATCATCTGCAGGATGATCGAAATCAATTCGTGACAAGGTTTCTCCCAATTCAAGAATAAAGGATTTGATTTTAGGTATAATTTCCCAAGGATACTCGCATCCGGCAAAAATATCCTTTGCTATGGTTTCCCTAAAGTCGAACAAGTCTGATATTTTTATACCGCTGTTCATTTTCCAAACTCCCTTCTACACGTATCCCAATTTATGACAAGTTGATTCTTCAAGTATTAACTAACCTTTATACCCCTGCGGAGCACAATCTATAATGAAAACGATTCATTTTCTTATCAAAACGATCACCGTTAAGACGATGTTGCTTGATAAACCAGCTGATTATCCACTCAAGCGCTAATTTTATACCAGCCCGTTTGGGTGCGTTGGAGAAATTATTCCATCAATGCTTAAAGAAACAGAAATGCCGGACATATGAAAGCCACGGCACTCAAAAAGCAATTTATGGGATTTCTAATAAAGGCAATACTAATCCTCTATGTGCTTTACCGCTATCGGCCGCTGGCACTTTTGTCCCACCGGTTACCCAGTGGTTTTGTAATGCCGCTAACGGTCCGGCCGTACCGGGGGGAACCCGCCGAAAATTCGATTAACCCCCTCCTCGTCAACCCTGATAACTTACAAGTGAACAATTAACCAACTCTAAATTTCAAGTATCTTCTTCTAATTGAGCTATAAACCAGTCATTATTATAAGCAGGGTTCTGGCGCTTGATTATTTAATTTTCTCATATCTTTAAAAACTATGGTTTAGAAGTCATTATCACCCCGCTTCAAAACTGATGTCTTTGCTAAGATTCAAACGATAATATATCTTTGCCAGAAATATATAACAGATTAATCTACTATCATAAAGACTATTTATTTTTTTCTATTACATCAACCAACTTACCAACTATTTCCTGTAGTTGATCCATATTTCTTCCTTCGGCCATTACTCGCACCAGAGACTCAGTACCGGATGGGCGTACCAGAATACGTCCTTTTCCACCCAACTTAATTTCCAATTCCTTAATGGCTTCAGCTAAAACAGGGCTACACATGACCTGAGACTTATCAACAACTGGTACATTTACCAGCAACTGCGGAAACCTCTCCATCTGCGCTGCCAATTGCTCCAGTGGGAGGCCACTCTCTTTCATCACACTTAGAAGCTGTAAGGCTGTTAAAATGCCGTCACCGGTAGTATTATGATCTAGTGAAATGATATGACCGGATTGTTCACCCCCAAAGCGGGCGCCGGTACGCAATAGTTCCTCCAAAACATAGCGGTCGCCAACTTTTGTCTCTATTACCTGAATGCCAGAATCTTGAAGTGCCAGGTGCAGCCCAAGGTTACTCATCACAGTAACGACAACAGTTTTTTTCGCCAGCAAACCCTTCTTCATCAGGTGGCGGGCACAAATTACCATGATCTGGTCGCCGTCAACCAGCCTGCCGCCAGCATCTACCGCCAGTACCCGGTCGGCGTCGCCGTCGTGGGCTAGACCCAAATCAGCTTTTGTCGAAATAACAGCTTTCATTAAAGCTTCCGGGTGGGTGGAACCACACCGGTCGTTGATGTTAATTCCATCCGGCTGTGCGTTGATTGTGACCACTTCAGCGCCCAATTCGCTAAAAATTCGCGGGGCTACTTGATAGGCTGCACCATTTGCACAATCAACTACAATCTTCAGACCGCTAAGGTCCATTTTAAAAACGCTGCTGGCAAATTCAACATAACGGTCGGCGGCATCATGCATTCGTTGCAAACGTCCGATGCCTCCACCTTCAGGGTAAGGGACACCAACGCACTCATTTATAACCAGTGCCTCAATATTCGCCTCAATTTCGTCGGAAAGCTTGTAGCCACTGGAACTAAAGAACTTGATGCCGTTATCATCAACCGGGTTGTGAGAAGCAGATATAACTACCCCTGCCGCTGCCTTTAGCTCACGCGTAAGATACGCGATAGCCGGCGTAGGCATTACCCCTAGAGTGACTGCATCAACACCTGCGGAACAAATTCCTGCTACCAGTGCGGCTTCCAGCATATCCCCCGAAATACGGGTGTCCTTCCCAATAACCATGCGGTTGCTGTTACCTCCGGCAAGGATATAAGCTCCCGCCCGGCCCAGCTTAAAAGCCATTTCCGGGGTTAGATCACGATTAGCTATACCTCTTACCCCGTCTGTGCCAAACATTACCCCAATAAACCCAGCCCCTTTCGTCTTTAAGTTTTTTGTCTGAATACAAAATCACACTTCATTCTATGTTATTAGACAACTTTATGTCAATCACCCGGTTAGGTAGATTATTGTTCCGCGGGAACAGATCCGTTACTATTTGGTGTTTCCTCAGTCTGTTTCTCATTGTTAACTTTTATATACACTTTTACCTGACCCGGCTGATAATCAAAAATACCGGTGATAGGAGACAGGCCTACATTTATATCAAAATTCTTATTAATATTACTAATATCTATCATTTCCGTACTTATCTCATAAACGTTGTTAATTACTTCTGCCGGGCCAAATATTTGCACCGAACCTGGGTCGGAATAACTATTTAAAACGGTAAACCCAGAAGCAGGGGTACCGGTTATCTGTAGTTTGACCGGCACTGTTTTTGATATAGCAGTGCTGACAATTGGCACCACGACCCGAACAACAGAAGGATCTATAGCAACATCCTCAACACTTGCGCTAACCTTAATAGTCTCAGTTATATCTTTTATGGCCAATGAAATATCTACTACTGCTGTTACCTGGTTGATTAAATTCACTACTTTTCCCGGGCCCCTGGCAGATACATTTTCAGGCTGGCACCTCGGCGCTAACGCAGTATAGCCCTGGGCAGGGTTTCCTTGCAAGCTAACCGAGACTGGTATTTTTTTTTCTATCAGCGAGTCTATTGATAAATGCACTTCTTCCGGGTTGACCTGACTCACGTGCAGACTAGAAGGAGCGCTAACCTGGACAGGTATTGTGTTTTGACCCACTACAACATTCGCTAAATCAATCACCGCCTTAAATTGCCCGGCGGTAAGGTTGGAGAGCTGATTTTTATTTCCTACTACCCTTACCCTGATAAATTCCGGCATTCCTTCAGTAATCAATAAATCCTGTGCAAGACCAGTTTGTTCCAGGCCAATAGTTAAAACTTGTTCCCCTGCCGGGTTTTGTTCATTACTGACGTATATCCATAATATGAGGGCAAGCAGTACAGAAAGCAACTTGATGGAATTATTATGCCAGTTTAGTTGCATTATAGTTACCTCCTGGCCCAAAGTGATGACAGTGTACTGCCTGACTTGTTACTAAAAAGTAAGCTTAACCTTTCCTGCAGGCTTGCCTCATCAAGATTTCTCGTTAGAACTCCTTCAACAGCTACTGATATGATGCCAGTTTCCTCGGATACAATAATTGATACCGCATCAGAGTGCTCACTAATGCCGATGCCGGCCCGGTGCCTGGTACCTAAATCGCTTGTGAGATTGGGATTTTCGCTAAGGGGCAAGAAGCATGCCGCCGCAGCCACCCGGCCGTTTCGTATGATTACTGCACCGTCGTGGAGAGGGGTTTTGGGTATGAATATATTTACTAGGAATTCTGCAGAAACAATCCCATCAATCTTTAGTCCAGTATCAATATACTCTTCTAATCCAGTCTCGCGTCCCAGTACAATGAGTGCCCCAATTTTATTTTTAGACAGAATAGTTGTCGAACGGGTAATTTCGGCAATAATTTTAACCTGGCCAATTTCTCCCTGGGACATTGGGGTAAGAGAGCCATGGGTTAAAAACTGCCCACGCCCAAGCTTCTCTAAAGCCCGCCTGAGTTCAGGCTGGAATACTACCGGCAGTGCCACCACCAGTGCGGTCATAGCCTGTTTTAGGATCCAGTTCATGGTATAAAGGTTAAGCATACTGGATAAAGCAGTGGCAATCAGAAGAACAGCCAGTCCCTTGATTAATTGTACAGCCCTGGTTCCTTTAATCATAAGCATTAATTTGTATACAATAAAGGCTACAATAAAAATGTCAATTACGCTGTACAGGTTAAATTTAAGTACCGTCCCTAAATAGTCAAGGCTTGGAAACCATAACTGCTCCACTCCGGCATACCTCCTTTCCTGCCATTCCAGAATATTATTTCTCTGTATTAGACAAAAAACCGCATCACCATTATTTCGGTAGCGGAAGTCTGTTTCCTGCTATAAACACTTACGTTTAGAGAACAATTACCGGCGCCGAAAAAAACTCCGGCGTCACTCGGCCGGAGAATCATTTTCTGTATCATGAGTAATTTGCCCACCTTCCAGCAAACCATAAGCAATACTGTCCACCAGTGCTTGCCAGCTTGCCTCAATAATGTTCTGGGATACGCCCACTGTGCCCCAGGAGCGCAGGCCGTTGCTGGTTTCAATGTGGACCCGTACTGTAGCTCCGGTTCCATCCTTTTCATCCAGTACCCGCACTTTGTAGTCAGTAAGATGCATAGACTTAATCCCGGGATAAAATACTTCAAGAGCTTTGCGTAAGGCATTATCAAGTGCGTTTACTGGACCGTTGCCCTCTGCAGCGGTGTGTACTACCCTCTCGCCAACCCGCATCTTAATGATTGCCTCGGAATATGCCTGATTATTCTCTCTTATTTCTGTTAATAAGCGCAGTGACTCCAGGGAAAAGGGCTCACTATACCCGTTAAAGGCCTTGCGCATCAAGATAATAAAGGATCCTTCGGCTCCCTCGAACTGGAAGCCCTGATTCTCCAGCTGCTTGATCTCTTCTAAAATAAGTTTGCCCTCGGGACTCTGCTGGTCGATCGAAAGATTGTGCTCTTTATACTTATATAGCATATTTGACATACCCGAAAGTTCGGAAATCAGCACCCTGCGGCCGTTTCCCACCAACTCCGGATCAATATGTTCATAAGTCTTATAGTCTTTAATCAGGGCGCTGACATGTACTCCACCTTTATGGGCAAAAGCACTTGCCCCAACATAAGGCTGATGCGGATCGGGACTAACATTAGCCACCTCACTAACGAAATGTGACAACTCGGTCAGTCGGGTTAATTTTTCTCGGGGAATGGTTTCGATACCACACTTCAGGGTCAGGTTAGGTATAATAGAACAAAGGTTGGCATTGCCACACCTTTCCCCATAACCGTTAACTGTACCCTGCACATGTACAGCCCCAGCCTGGACCGCCATCAGGGAATTGGCCACTGCCATCTCGCCGTCATTATGGGCGTGTATCCCTAAGGGAACACTCAGGTTGCTTCTGGCAACCCGCACTATTTCCAAAATTTCCGCAGGCAAGCTGCCGCCGTTAGTATCGCAAAGAACAATAGTCTCAGCCCCGCCTGAACCGGCAGCTTTGATAGTTTCCAGAGCATAGGCTGGATTGGCTTTATATCCGTCAAAAAAATGCTCGGCGTCATAAATTACTTCCAGGCCGCGGCTTTTTAAATAGGCTACTGTTTCACGAATCATTGCCAGATTCTCTTCTAGTGTCGTCCTCAACGCCCGGGTAACATGAAAATCCCAGCTTTTACCAAATACAGTGGCCACAGGAGCCTGAGATTCCAAAATGGCCTTGACACTAGCATCATTCTCCGTAGCCGTATAGGGACGGCGGGTCGAGCCAAAAGCGGCTATTTTAGCCTGCCTCATTTTAATTCCCTGGATCCGGTGAAAAAAATCAAAGTCCTTAGGATTTGAGCCAGGCCAACCTCCTTCAATATAATGAAATCCTATCTTATCTAGACGCTGGGCGATCTTAATTTTATCTTCACAAGAATAGGAAATCCCTTCCGACTGGGTACCATCGCGGAGCGTAGTATCATAAATTTGCACAGATTGCATTATGTCACCTCATTTACACTCCGGATTCAATCTGCTCAATTATACGGTCCCCCATCTGAATAGTGTTAACCAGTTGTTTCCCCTCTTCCATCAGGTCAGCGGTCCGGAAGCCTAAATCCAACACTTTAGTGATCGCACGCTCAATGCAGTCCGCTTCCTCCATCAGATCCAGGGAGAAACGCAGGAGCATTGCTGCGGACATAATGGTGGCAATAGGGTTGGCGCGCTGCATGCCGGTGTATTTTGGGGCGGAGCCATGGCTGGGCTCATAAAGTCCGATGTCGCCGCCGATACTGGCTGATGCCAGCATCCCCAGGGAACCTGTGAGCATAGAGGCCTGGTCGCTTAAGATATCTCCAAACATGTTCTCTGTGACCAGCACATCAAACTGACGAGGGTTTTTAACCAGTTGCATCGCGCAGTTGTCCACATAATAATGATCCAGTTCCACATCAGGGTATTCCTTCCCAATGGCTGTGACCACTTCACGCCAGTAGCGGGAGCTCTCCAAAACGTTGGCTTTATCTACAGAGGTTACCTTGCCCCGCCGCTTTCTTGCCAACTGAAAGGCCATACGGGCTATGCGCTCGATCTCCGGAGTAGTATACTCAAGAGTGTCTATTACTCTGATAACACCACCTTCAATGGGCTCCCGGTGCTTTTTGCCAAAATATAGCCCCCCGGTCAGTTCCCTGACCACCATAATATCCAGTCCGGAAACAACTTCCGGTTTTAAGGTAGAGGCATTGATCAGCGCCGGGAATACTTTTGCCGGGCGCAGGTTGGCGTAAAGTCCCATCTCTTTACGCAAAGGTAAGAGCGCCCCGACCTCCGGGCGCAGGTGGGAGGGCAATTCGTCCCACTTAGGACCACCTACAGCACCTAGAAGAATAGCATCACTGCTATGACACAAGTCCAGTGTTTCTTGTGGCAGTGGGTGGCCAACTGCATCATAAGCCACCCCGCCAATCAGGCCCTCTTTAAACTGGAATTCGTGCCCGAAACGCCGGGCTACCGCTTCCAGCACGCGAACCGCCTGAACGGTAATTTCAGGTCCGATCCCGTCGCCAGGCAAAACAGCTATTTTGTACACGTTTTGTTCATCCTTTCCGCTACGTAATTAATCAGGCCGCCTGCTGCAATGATCTGTTGCATAAAGAATGGTACCGGAGTAGCCTGGTAAGTTTTGCCTGTTGTCTTGTTAGTAATAATCCCCGTTCCGGCATCAACTGTCACCTCGTCGCCCTCGTTAATCTCTTCAGCAGCTTCAGGCGCCTCAAAAATAGGCAGGCCGATATTAAAGGCGTTACGGTAAAAAATCCGGGCAAAAGTCTTGGCAATAACACATGAGATGCCAGCGGCTTTGATGGCGATAGGTGCGTGCTCCCGGGAACTGCCGCAGCCAAAATTTTTGCCCGCAACAATAATTTCACCGGGTTTAACCTTTTCAGGAAACGCCGGATCAGCATCCTCCATGCAGTGTTTGGCCAGTTCAACCGGGTCAGACGTATTTAAATACCTGGCGGGGATAATAGCGTCGGTATCAACGTCTGAACCAAATTTCCAGATACTACCTTGAATTTTCACCTACTCCACCTCCCCGGGACCGGCGATGCGGCCTAAAATCGCTGAAGCAGCAGCCACAGCAGGATTGGAAAGGTAAACCTCACTCTCCGGGTGTCCCATTCGGCCTACAAAATTACGGTTTGTGGTAGCGATGGCGCGCTCCCCTTTGGCCAGGATACCCATATGACCGCCCAGGCAGGGTCCGCAGGTGGGAGTGCTCACAGCCCCGCCGGCCTCAACAAATATTTCAATCAATCCTTCCCGCAACGCCTGTAAATAGATTTCCTGAGTGCCGGGGAAGATTACCATTCTTACGTTTTTGTGCACTTTCCGGCCCTGTAGCAATTTTGCCGCCAGCCGCAGGTCCTCGATCCGCCCGTTGGTGCATGAGCCAATAACTACCTGATCAATTTCTACATTGCCCGCCTCACTCACCGGCCTGCTGTTCTCCGGCAGGTGCGGAAACGCTACCTGAGGTTCGATTTGGGTGACATCATACTGGCAAATCTGACTGTACTTTGCATCCGGATCACTTTGATAAAACTGATACGGGCGCCTGCAGCGGCCTTCCACATAAGCCCTGGTAATATGATCGGGGGCAATAATACCGTTCTTGCCGCCGGCCTCAATGGCCATATTGCACATAGTCAGACGACCGTCCATGGACAGGTTTTCTATCGCTCGGCCGGTGAACTCCATCGCCTGGTAGAGTGCCCCGTCGACTCCTATATCCCCGATGGTGTACAGAATTAAATCTTTGCCGCCAACCCAAGGCTGCAGCTCGCCGGCAAATTCAAATTTTATCGATTCCGGCACCTTCAACCAGGTTTCCCCAAGCGCCATGGCGGCAGCCAGGTCGGTACTGCCAACGCCGGTGGAAAACGCTCCCAACGCCCCGTAAGTACAAGTATGCGAATCCGCCCCGATGACCAGATCGCCAGGCCCTACCAGGCCTTGCTCGGGCAGGAGGCAGTGCTCAATACCCATTCGCCCGATTTCGAAATAGTTGGTCAGACCATGCTTTTGGGAAAATTTCTTCAGTAGCATAGCCTGTTCAGCTGACTTAATATCTTTATTTGGCGTGAAGTGATCAGGAACCAGGGTCACACGTTCTCGGTCAAATACCTCAGGCACTCCGATTTTTTCAAACTCCTGGATGGCTACCGGCGCCGTAATATCGTTTCCCAGCACAAAATCTACCCGGGCATTAATTAATTCGCCGGGTACAACTTGCTCTTTACCCGCATGTGCTGCCAGGATTTTTTCCGTTATGGTCATCGGCACTTATTCTCACCCCGTTTGCATTAATTTCTACGTTATTAGCTTTATTTCGCTATATCTTCAACCAGCCGGTTCTCCCAAACCAGTTTATTTACAGCACTGACATAGGCTTTGGCACTGGCGTCAAGAATATCCGTACTGATTCCGCGGCCCATGTAAGTTTTCCTTCCGTCTATAGTTATCCGCAGGGTTACATCGCCCAAAGCATCTTTTCCAGCTGTAACTGCGTTTATCCCCCAGGTAGCTAAAGTGCAATTTAGCCCGGTGATTTTATCTATCGCCCTGCAAATTGCGTCTACGGGGCCATTACCGCAGGCAGCCTCCTCTATCAACTGCCCATTCCGCTTCAAGCCTATAGTTGCTGTTGGCACAATTGTAGTACCACTAGAAATATGCAGGTATTCAAGCGCATAAGTATGAGGTATACGGCGGATTTCCTCATCGATTATGACCTCTAAGTCATCATCAGTTATTTCTTTTTTCTTGTCTGCCAACTTTTTAAAAACAATAAAAGCACTGTTTAACTCATCTGCTGAAAGGTTATAGCCCAGTCCCTCTAAACGCTGGCGGAAGGCGTGACGTCCTGATAGCTTCCCAAGGACCAAATTGCTCTTGCTTATCCCAACCATGGCCGGGTTCATAATCTCATAGGTGGTGCGCTCCTTAATGATCCCGTCCTGGTGAATGCCTGACTCGTGGGCAAAGGCATTTTTACCCACTACTGCTTTATTGGCCTGCACTTTCATACCGGTGAGAGAGCTTACCAGCCTGCTAGAACGATAAATCTCCTCAGTATTGACGTTGGTAAAATAGTCGAAGTAGTCCTTCCGGGTTCGGAGGGTCATCACCACTTCCTCCAGGGCCGCATTGCCGGCCCGTTCCCCGATCCCGTTGATAGTGCCTTCCACCTGCCGGGCGCCATTTATCACCGCTGCAAGGGAGTTGGCAACAGCCAGGCCAAGATCATTATGGCAGTGTATGCTAACGATTACTTTTTCTATTCCTGCCACCTTTGAGCATATGGTCTGAATAAACCTGCCCCATTCGTCCGGAACAGCGTAACCCACGGTATCGGGAATGTTCACGACCGTGGCGCCAGCCGCAATCGCTGCCTCTAAAACCTGACATAAAAATTCCAAGTCAGAGCGGGAGGCGTCCATAGCAGAAAATTCCACGTCAGCAGTATAGGATTTGGCACGCTTAACAGCAGCCACGGCTGCCTCGAGCACCTGCTCCCTGGTAAGCCGTAACTGGTGCTTTAAATGAATATCCGAAGTAGAAATAAAAGTGTGAATACGCGCCTGATCTGAAAAGCGCACCGCCTCCCAGGCCCGGTCAATATCCTCAAAATTGGTTCTGGCCAACCCAGCCACGGTTACTCCCTTGACCTCCCGGGCTATCGCACTAACTGCTTCAAAATCACCAGGTGAAGCAATAGGAAATCCAGCCTCAATGATGTCTACTTTTAGTTTGGCCAGTTGTCGGGCAATCTGAATCTTTTCACTCACGTTCAGGCTGGCGCCTGGTGACTGCTCTCCATCTCTTAAAGTAGTATCAAAAAGATAGACTCGCTGGCTCATGTTTCCTCCAAAATTAATCTATAGCTTCGTTGATATTTGATCCTGCCAAAACCATTGGCAGTACATTTTCTTCGCCACTGACCAGGCAATTTACCATCACCGGCCCTTCAGCGAGCATTATTTCCGGTAGTTGGTCTACCAGTTGCTCAGGTGTTTCAATTATGTAACCAGCCATTCCGTATACTTTTCCAAGGGCAGCGAAATCAAGATCAAAATGAAAATCTACAGCAATATGCCTTTTCTCGCAATAAAACTCCTGAAGCTGGCGAACCATACCCAGCTGCCTGTTATTTATAACAAATATTTTCAGTGGTAATTTCTGCTCCACAGCAGTAGCAAGCTCCTGTAAAGTCATCTGAATACTGCCGTCACCAGTGATCAGAATTACTGGGCGACCTGGAGCTCCCATCTGCGCACCGATTGCCGCAGGCAAACCAAAGCCCATTGTGCCTAAACCGCCGGAGGTAATAAAGCTGTGGGGCTCATCAAATTTATAATACTGGGCCGCCCACATCTGGTGCTGCCCAACATCGGTAACAATAATAGCACTGCTACCAGCTGCTTCACATATCTTTTCGATAACAAGCTGGGGTTTTAAGGTACCTTCGTTAGAATAACTTAGCGGGTATTTTCTTTTCCATTCCTGAACCATCGCGACCCATTCAGAATTTTTCCTCTTCTTTATAACCTTTAAAATAGACTCCAGCACCAACTTTACATCGCCCACAATTGGCAGGAACGGACGAATGTTTTTACCAATTTCCGCCGGGTCTATATCAATATGAATAACTTTAGCGTTTGGTGCAAATCCCTGAAGATTGGCCACAACACGATCATCAAAGCGGGCTCCCACGGCAATCAGACAGTCACACTCAGTAACAGCTAGGTTTGCATAGCGGGTGCCATGCAAACCTAACATGCCCAGGAAGAGGGGGTGATCACCAGGGAAACAGCCCAGGCCCATCAATGTATGTGTCACAGGAGCTGAGATGGTTTCAGCAAGATTTCTCAATTCAGCAGCGGCATTGGATATCTTGACGCCCCCGCCAGCATAAATAACCGGCCGCTTAGAATCCATGATTAATTTGCTGGCCTGACTCACCATTGCTGGATGTCCCTTATAAGTAGGCTTGTAACCAGGCAATTGAACATTTCTAGGATAGGTAAATTTAACCTTAGCTTGCGCCACATCTTTGGGTAAATCTATTAATACAGGGCCAGGCCGGCCTGTTGAGGCAATATGGAAAGCCTTTTTAATTACCTGTGGCAATTGTTTTGGGTCTTTAATCAAATAGTTGTGCTTGGTTACGGGTATGGTGATGCCTGTAATGTCAACTTCTTGAAAAGCATCGGTACCGATCTGGCTAACTGGCACCTGGCCGGTAATTACGACTATTGGAATAGAATCCATATAGGCGTTAGCTATACCTGTTACCAGATTAGTGGCACCGGGACCGGAAGTGGCTATACATACACCGACTTTACCAGTAGCCCGGGCGTAACCGTCAGCAGCGTGAACAGCGCCCTGCTCGTGACGGACCAAGACGTGCTTGATTGTAGAATTATACAAGACATCATAAACGGGGAGGATTGCGCCACCCGGGTACCCGAAAATCAGCTCAACATTTTCCTGTTCCAGACAGTGGACCAAAGCCTCAGCAACAGTAATCTCCAAGCACACTCCCCCCAAATCCCAGTCATCAGATGCCTGATGACATTATCTTCTTTTAATAAGTACCTGTCATATTAATATTTATTAACTAAGACTACTTTACCTTAGCTTAGCAGGTTTTTTCTAATGCCAAAACAATAAAAGTTAAATTTGGCTGGGCTCGATAACAGCATCCTTATTTCTTTAGCCAGGGCATCATCGCACGCAGTTCTAAACCAACTTTTTCAATTAATTGTTCTTTTTCGCGTTTTGCTATAGCGTTAAATACAGGCCGGTTAGCCTGGTTTTCCAAAATCCAGCGTTTGGCAAACTCCCCATTCTGAATTTCTGCCAGAACCTCTTTCATTTCCTTACGGACATCCTCATTAATAATACGCGGCCCGGTTATATAATCCCCGTATTCAGCCGTGTTGCTGATCGAGTAGCGCATAAAGCTTAGCCCGCCCTCGTTAATCAGGTCAACAATAAGCTTCAGCTCGTGCAGACACTCGAAGTAAGCCATTTCTGGCGCGTAGCCTGCTTCAACCAGGGTATCAAAACCTGCCTTGATCAACTCCGTGACACCACCGCATAGAACAGCCTGTTCACCAAAAAGATCTGTTTCGGTCTCTTCCTTAAAGCTTGTTTCAAAAACACCTGCCCTTGTACAGCCAATTGCTTTTGAGTAGGCCAGGCCCAGGTCTTTGGCTTTCCCGGAAGCATCCTGAAAAACAGCAACTAGCCCTGGCACCCCTTTACCATCCTGATACATACGGCGGACCATATGGCCGGGGCTTTTGGGCGCTACCATGATTACATCAATATCTGCTGGTGGAACAATCTGACCGTAGTGGATGTTGAAGCCGTGCGAAAACATAAGCACATTGCCGGGGGCCAGGTTCGGGAAAATGTCATCCCGGTAAAGCCTGGCCTGAATTTCGTCCGGCGCCAGGATCTGAATAAAGTCGGCCTGAGCTGCAGCCTCAGCCGGAAGCACAATAGAAAAACCATCTGACTCGGCTTGCTGGCGGCTGGGAACCTCTTCCGTAGGCAGGCCAATCAGCACTTCCATCCCGCTATCCCTGAGGTTTTGAGCCTGAGCGTGACCCTGACTGCCATATCCTAATATGGCAATCTTCCTGTCCTTTAATAGATTTAGATCTGCATCTTGGTCATAATAGACTTTAACCACTATTTGTATCCTCCTTTTTATGATTATTATTTAAAGTTGTAGATCTGAAGCCCCTCAACATAGCGACTTTTCCAGTGCGAACCATTTCGATAATACCAAAGGGACGCAGCGAGTTTTCAAAAGCGTTAATTTTACTTTCGTAGCCAGTAACTTCAATAGTAAGCGTTTTAGGACCAACATCTACAATTCTGGCACGGAAAATATCCACCAATTGCATAATTTCACCGCGGGTTGAGGATTCGGTGTTTACCTTTATCATGACCAGTTCCCGGTCAACAAAATCATCCCTCGTTACATCAGAAATTTTTATTACATCTACAAGTTTATGGAGCTGTTTCGTCACCTGTTCAAGAATCTGATCATCGCCCTCAACAACAATAGTCATCCTGGAAATCCCAGGGTCTTCAGATCTGCCCACTGCCAGACTGTCAATATTAAAGCCTCGCCGGCTGAAAAGACCGGCTACCCTGGCCAGTACGCCCGGGGTATTTTCCACTAGTACGGTGAGCGTGTGTGTCACGACAAAAACCTCCCAATTTAGCCGTGGGTGGTTAGACTTCAGCCTCCGGCAAAAAATAGTACATAACTACTCTTACCCAAGCATATTATTTAAAGACTCGCCAGGGGGGACCATTGGCAGCACATTTTCTTCTCTTTCCACCATAAAATCAAGCATTACCGGCTTGCTGGAGCGAATCGCCTGTTCCAATGCTGGGGTCACTTCAGACCGCTTGGTTACCCTGATTCCCTCGGCGCCAAATGCTTCAGCCAACTTGACGAAATCAGGATTAAGCAGCTCAGTCTGAGAATACCGTCTCTTGTAAAATAACTCCTGCCACTGTCTGACCATTCCTAAGTAGCCATTATCCATGATCGCTACATTGATGGGAAGTTCGTAATTAACTGCCGTGCACAGTTCCTGAATGTTCATTTGAATACTGCCGTCCCCGGCAATATCAAACACTGTTTCATCAGGGCAACCCACTTGAACGCCTATAGCTGCGGGCATACCATAGCCCATTGTCCCCAATCCACCAGATGATATGAAAGAACGTGGTTTGGTGAAAGTATAATACTGGGCAGTCCACATCTGGTGCTGTCCCACTTCGGTGGTAATTCGTGCATTACCTCCGGTAGAGTGGTAAATTTCCTGGATCACTGACTGGGGCTTCAGCTTACCTCTATCACAATAACTAACAGGATACTCCTTTTTCCACGTCATTATTTTTTCGCGCCAGGCTTCACCAATCCTGGGCTGCAATATATTTATTAGCTGTTTTAATACTTTTTTTACATCTCCAATAATCGGTATGTCTGCCCAAATATTTTTTCCCAACTCTGCTGGATCTATGTCAATATGAATTACCCGGGCCTCAGGCGCAAAGGTTTCCAGGTTACCGGTGACACGGTCATCAAAACGCGCCCCTATGGCAATCAGGAGATCGCAGTTGCAAACAGCAAAGTTCGCGTACTTGGTGCCATGCATCCCGAGCATACCAAGTGATAGAGGATGATCGCCCGGAAAGCCCCCCAATCCCATCAAGGTAGTAGCCACTGGCGCTACTATTAACTCTGCCAAACGGAGCAGTTCCGCATGGGCGTCGGATATAACTACCCCGCCGCCAGCATAGATTAACGGCCGTTCCGATTTGGCAATTGCCCTGGCTGCCTCCATTATCTGATGTGGATCGGCCTCTCCTATGGGCTGATAGCCCGGCAAATTTATTGCTTCCGGCACTACATACTCGTCAATACTGGCAGAGACATCCTTCGGTATATCGATCAGAACCGGTCCTGGCCTGCCGGTGGTGGCAATATAAAATGCCTCTTTAACAATGCCGGCCAGTTCAGATAGATCTCTAACCAGGTAGCTATGCTTGGTGATCGGGAGAGTGATCCCTACGATATCCGCTTCCTGAAAAGAATCTTTTCCGAGTAGATTTTGGGGAACCTGCCCGGTAATGGCCACCAGGGGCACTGAATCCATGTAGGCGTTAGCAATACCAGTCACCAGATTAGTTGCGCCAGGGCCAGAGGTTGCGAGACAAACACCAGGCTTCCCGGTAGCGCGGGCGTAGCCGTCAGCCGCATGGGCTGCCCCCTGCTCGTGCCTGCAAAGGATATGACGAATTTCAGCAGAATATAGGGCATCATAAATCGGCAATACCTGACCTACGGGGTAGCCGAAAATAGTGTCCACTGCTTCCGCCTCTAAACTTTTTATTAAGATTTCCGCCCCGGATAGCTTCACACCGCAC
>JAQVGZ010000098.1 GCA_028696455.1 Desulfotomaculaceae bacterium
CATGTCCTTTCCTCCTGTATGTTGGTGTCTTAGCAACTTCAATCATACAGGATTGGGCTCTCGGGGTGGTCAACTTTTTAATTGTCATTCGCCACTTAAGTGGTCAACTTTTATGTTAGCACTACTAAATAGATGTGTTCTTGTTCCAGCGGCCAGTATTCAATTACTTCAAACTGAAAAAACGCGGGAACGGCTTATATCCCAGCTTTTCAGGCAAAATAAAACCACCTACCGATAAAATTCTTTTTATCAATAGATGGTAGATAATCTGGTGGAGGCGGGGGGAATTGAACCCACCGTCCGGAAGACCGACCACAGGAGTTTCTCCGAGCGCAGGCTGTAGTTTAAATTTTGCTCCGCAGGCGCTTACAGCCAAGCTCCGTTGGAACTATCTCGATAAGTCTTACTTGAGCCCTCCGAGAATTGGGCTTAAGCCAGCCCGTTTAGATGACCCCCTAGCCCGGGCCACGGGCCCAGCGCGGGTAGAAGGTTAACTGCAACTAAGCAGCTAAAGCGTATTCTTTATCGGCAATTATAAGTTTTCCACCGTATTGCGGGCTGATGGAACCCCGGCTCGCTCCTCCTGCCACCGCTTCCCCCGTCGAAACCTTTACGCCCCCAAATTACTATAAAAGTTCGTGACAGATTAAATTAATGTTACTATAACAATCTATTGCAATCTTGACCTTACCTTCATCGCCCGGTCCATTTCCCTCCGGGCGTCACGTGCTGCAATATCGTCTCTCCGGTCGTATAATTTCTTTCCTCTGGCCAGTGCCAGCTCTACTTTGGCAATACCCCTTTTAAAATATACTTTTAATGGTATTAGGGCTAGGCCCTTTTCTCTTGTCTTTCCAAGCAGCCGCAATATTTCTGCTTTATGCATCAGCAGTTTGCGGGTGCGCTTGGGCTCATGATTAAACTGATTGCCCTGATCATAAGGGCTTATATGCATATTATATAGCAATAGCTCGGCATTATCAACGCGGGCAAAACTATCCTGCAAATTGACCCGCCCGGCGCGAAGCGATTTTACTTCGGTGCCGGTCAAAGCAAGTCCCGCCTCATATATCTCGATAATATGATATTCATGCCTGGCCCTTCTGTTTTCCGTTACTGTTTTATGATTCATTACGTTCACCTGAAAGATTTAAATGCCACCGTTACAGGCGGTAGATAGCTGTCGCAGGTGGCTTACGTTAAATGCTCTGAACTAATAATCGATGTCGTACGAGTAACAAAGATCAACAATCTCTTAATAATAAACAACTTATTTAAGTATAATAGTTTTACTGGGGATGTGTCAAGATTTAATCTGTTCTTAAGAAACTGTTTCCAATGTTTGCGTCACGTTCCGGGTCTTTGTCCTCTTGCCACTACTTTCTTGCAGATAAAAAAGTGCCGGATTAACCGGCACTTTTCTGATGTTAGCGTATAAGAACGGAACCGATAATTAGCGAAACAGTACCAGCAACCTTGATCAGCGGGTTCATCGCCGGGCCGGAGGTGTCCTTGCAGGGGTCACCAACGGTGTCACCGATAACAGCGGCCTGGTGAACCGGGTTTGGCTCACCGTTAATCTTCTTGCCGCCCATATTGCCTTCCTCAATCCATTTCTTAGCGTTATCCCAGGCGCCGCCGGCGTTAGACAGGAACAAGGCCATCAGCACACCAGTTGCAGTTAAACCAGTCAAATAACCAGCCAGTGACAGAGCGCCCAGGCCAAATCCTACGATAATGGGCATGCCTACCGCAACCAGACCAGGGAAGATCATCTTGCTAATAGCAGCACCGGTAGCGATACTCACGCAACTGGCGTAATCCGGCTTGCCAGTGCCTTCCATGATGCCAGGTATTTCGCGGAACTGGCGGCGTACTTCATTAATCATACTGAAGGCAGCCTCACCAACAGCACGCATGGTAGAAGCGCCAACTACGAATGGAACCGCGGCTCCAATTAAAAGACCAATTAGGACTTTGGGATTATTTAAGTTCATCACTAGATGTCCGTCAACCAACAGGTGCTGTAGTTTCGGGTTACGTGCCACCTCGTCGGCAAAGGCCTGGAAAAGGGCCAGAGCGGTAAGAGCGGCTGAGCCAATGGCAAAACCTTTAGCGATTGCGGCTGTAGTATTACCCACTGCGTCCAGCTTGTCGGTTTTTTGACGAACTTCAGGCGGTAATTCAGCCATCTCAGCAATACCGCCAGCGTTGTCAGCAACAGGTCCGAAGGAATCCATGGCCACCACAATACCTGCAGTGGAAAGCATGCCCATAGCAGCCATAGCGATACCATAGATAGCGTGTGCGGGGTCAACGAAACTGGCTGCCCAGAAAGCAAACCAAATGGCGCCGGCAAAGAAAAGCATGGGTAAAAATACTGATTCCATACCTACCGCAAGCCCTTGAATAACGTTAGTGGCCGCTCCTGTTTTTGAGGACTCGGCAATTCGCCGGCAAGGAGTCTTAGTGTTGGCGGTATAGTGTTCCGTAAGGGCACCGATAGCGATGTTAACAATAAGACCGGCAGCAACTGCGAGGAACATGCCAAAGCCTTCTGTTGAGCCAAAAGTACTAGTAGAAAGGAAATAAACCCCGATCGCAGTCAATATATTGGTAGTCCACAGACCTACATTAAGGGCGGCTTGCGGGTTGCCACCCTCACCGGTGCGGACAAAGAAGGTGCCGATAATAGAAGTAATAATCCCAATTGCGCCAACCATTAGCGGGAAAAGAGCACCTTTTAATCCAAAAATACTGTTACCGATAATCATTGCGGCAATCGTCGTGGCAGCATAAGACTCGAACAAGTCAGCGCCCATTCCGGCGGTGTCACCAACGTTGTCACCAACATTGTCGGCAATGGTAGCCGGGTTGCGCGGGTCATCTTCGGGAATACCGGCTTCGACCTTACCAACCAAGTCAGCACCCACATCAGCAGCCTTGGTGTAGATTCCGCCGCCGACACGGGCGAAGAACGCGATTGCGGATGCTCCAAATGCAAAGCTGTTAATTACCACAGCGTCTTGATAAAGGATAAATAAAACAGCCACACCCAGCAAGCCAAGACCAGCGACTGACAGTCCCATCACAGCGCCGGCGCGGAAGGAGACGTTTAGCGCCTTGCCCAGACCGTGGCTACGGGCCGCTTCAGCGGTGCGGGCGTTGGATTTGGTGGTGCTGTTCATGCCGATGTATCCAGCTATAGCCGAGCAAATAGCACCAACTAGGAAGGATATAGTCAGGGGAACACCTTGTACCCGGGGGTCAAGCATCGGTAAAACTACAGCAATAAGTATAGCAACTATAATAGTAAAAGGGATCAGCGTTTTATACTGGCGGTTCAGAAAAGCCATAGCGCCTTCCTGGACAGCTTCAGAAATTTCTTTCATTCTGGGGGTACCCATGGACTCTTTCAAAATACTTGTCAGTGTGGCAAGTGCAAAGAGCAGAGCTATCGCCCCGGCAGCCGCAGCATAATAAGCCAGTGTAACTTCTTGCATTTAATACCCTCCTCTTCTTCCAAATTCTTTAGATCTACCTGTTTACTTCCAGGCAGCCAAACCCAGTGCGGTAGCAGCAAATAACACAGCTACCACGATAGTGACCTTGCCCAGCAGCTCGTCCAGCCCCTTCTTTTTACCAAATAATGTTTCCGCACCTCCGGCAATTGATCCTGATAGGCCGGCGCTCCTTCCGGATTGCAGAACCACAGCAGCGATAAGTGCAATAGATAGTATAAAATGCAGGACAGTCACTGCAATCTTCACTGTTTTAGTCACCTCCTTTTCCCTACAATAAAATCCCGGAGATTGCCGAACATGTAAGGGACTTAGGACAACAAGAGATGTAACTTAACTAACACTATAAATCAAAAAATGACATTAGACTATATATTATTAGCAACATCCGGGTTTGATCGGGTATCAAAAATCAAAATGATTATATCATACGTCCGAATAGCTGACAATCTCAATAAGATAAATATGCCACCGGGGGCATTATCTTTGCCCCCGGAAAAAACCATAAGCATATCAGATTTATTAGCGAAAATTAGGATTTAAGGTTGTAAAAACCACCTTTCCCCTTATAGACAGCCAGGGGGCCCAATTGCTCCTCTATTCTGAGCAACTGGTTGTACTTAGCTACCCGGTCAGTGCGGCAGGGGGCGCCGCTTTTAATCTGCCCGGCGTTTGTCGCTACAACGAGATCAGCGATGGTTACATCCGCAGTCTCGCCGGAGCGGTGAGATACAACAGCAGTATAACCAGCCTGCTTGGCCATTTCGATAGCGTCTAAAGTTTCAGTAACTGTGCCGATTTGGTTTAGCTTAATTAAAATAGAATTGGCTACGCCAGATTTAATGCCCCGGCTCAAACGCTCAGTATTTGTAACGAAAAGATCATCACCAACGATTTGGACTCTTTCGCCCAACCGCTCGGTCAGCTTATACCAGCCGTCCCAGTCATCTTCGGCCAGGCCGTCCTCAATTGATATAATTGGATATTTCCCTGCCATCGTTGCATAATAATCAACCATTTCTTCGACAGACAAGCTTTTTCCCTCAGCAGCAAGAACATATCTGCCGTCTTGATAAAATTCTGTTGCGGCAGCGTCAATGCCCAGGGCGATCTGGTCGCCGGGTTGATAGCCTGCGGTTTGAATTGCTTCAACTATAACCGCCAGGGCTTCTTCATTTGATCCAAGCATAGGGGCAAAACCGCCTTCGTCTCCAACTGCGGTATTAAGCCCTTTCTTTTTCAGAACACTCTTAAGCACATGGTAAACTTCAGTGTTCATCCGCAGCGCTTCAGCAAAGCTGGTGGCGCCTACCGGCAGGACCATGAATTCCTGGATGTCAACATTGTTGTCGGCGTGTTTGCCTCCGTTTAAAATATTCATCATCGGTACCGGTAATACTTTGGCATTGGTACCACCCAGGTATTGATAAAGGGGTAGTCCCAATGAATCAGCAGCTGCCTTTGCTGCCGCAATTGACACTCCCAGGATGGCATTGGCGCCCAGCTTGCCCTTGTTCGCTGTTCCGTCCAGTTCCAGCATGGCCCGGTCTATTCCGACCTGGTCTGTAGCATCGTAGCCGGTTATTTCTGGGGCAATAATTGAGTTGACATTTTCGACAGCCTTCAGCACTCCCTTGCCGTTATAACGTTTGCTGTCGCCGTCTCTTAATTCAACTGCTTCGTAGGCGCCGGTGGACGCCCCGGAGGGAATGGCCGCTCTCCCCATTGTCCCATCTTCCAGAACTACCTCAACTTCAATCGTCGGATTGCCGCGGGAGTCTAGGATCTCGCGAGCGTAAACTTCTTCAATAGTGGTGGACACAGGTATTCCTCCTTATAGAACTCTAATATCATTTTCTATTAATGAATTGCCTGTCATTTCTTTGGGTTTGGGAATATGCAACAGCTGCAAAATGGTTGGGGCAATATCTTCAAGACTGCCATTTCGCAGATTAATTCCTTTAATAGCGTGGCAGATCATAATAAAAGGTACCGGATTAGTGGTGTGTGCGGTATAGATCTCCCCTTGTTCATCGAGCATCTCTTCAGCATTGCCGTGGTCTGCAGTGATCAAAACTGTGCCACCAGCCTGCAATACAGCCGGCACCACCCGGCCCAGGCAACTGTCTACAGTTTCCACTGCTTGCACAGCCGCAGTCATAACACCGGTGTGTCCGACCATATCTGCGTTGGCATAGTTCATAATGATTACCCGATACTTGTTCAGGGCAAGCTGTTCTAAAAAGGTATCCGTAACCTCCCATGCACTCATTTCCGGCTTCAGGTCATAAGTCGCAACTTTAGGTGAAGGGATAAGTATTCTTTCCTCGCCCGGGTTGGGTAACTCCACGCCCCCATTAAAGAAAAAAGTGACATGGGCGTATTTCTCTGTCTCGGCGAGCCTAAGTTGGGTGATGCCACTGGCGCCAAGCATCTGTCCAAGCGAGTTGTTTAGAGTCTGCGGCTGGAAGGCCACCGGTGCTGCAATAGTCTTGTCATAAAGGGTCATGCAGGTAAAGGACACTTCGGGCCGGTCCGCGGGGCGGTTAAAACCACTGAATTCATTATCAACAAATGCCCGGGTAAGCTCGCGCGCCCGGTCCGGACGAAAGTTAAAGAATATAATCGAGTCGCCATTAGAAATTTTTGCGACCGGCTCACCGCTATCTTGTTTGAGAACTGTCGGCTGGATAAACTCATCTGTTTCCTTCCTGCCGTAACCCTGGTCGACCGCTTCCAAAGCTGAATCTGCCTGGAACCCCTCACCAAGCACCATTGCTCTGTAAGCTTGTTCCACACGCTCCCAGCGTCGGTCCCTGTCCATAGCGTAATAGCGCCCCATTACAGTTGCCACTGCTCCAAAACCCAGTTTATTTAGTTTTTGCTCCAGAAGTGTAAAATATTCCTTGGCGTTAGCGGGCGGGACATCCCGCCCATCTAGGAAGGCATGAATAAAAACCCTACTCAGGTTTTCCCGCGCTGCTAGATCAAGCAGGGCAAAAAGGTGGTTGATGTGGCTGTGAACACCGCCATCCGAAAACAGTCCCATTAAATGAAGCGCGGTGTTTTGCTTCTTGGCCCGATCCACAGCTTTTAGTAGAGTTTCATTTGTAAAAAAGCTCCCGTCCCTGACGGCGCGGTTTATCTTGGTTAACTCCTGGTACACCACCCGGCCGGCGCCGATGTTCAAGTGGCCTACTTCCGAGTTACCCATCTGTCCTTCCGGCAGACCTACTTCCTCTCCGGAACAAACAAGAGTGCAGTGGGGGTAACGGGACAAGTATTTGTTTATGTTTGGAGTTATCGCCTGTGCTACAGCATTCCCTTCGCTACGGTCGCTATGGCCCCAGCCGTCCATGATTACCAGGACCAGGGGCTTTTCACTTTCATTCAAAATGAGGACCCTCCGCTTTTTGCCGTCAGTCATCAGACGTCTGACTTAGATTTAATTATGATATAATTCCGCTAAATATTTAATGATTATTCATAAAACTGCTGGACAATTTAATTTTTGTAGTTAATCCTGCCTCCGTCCTGAAAGAACGGGGGCAGGAATCCATTATCGGGTAGCTGCCTTAATTATTTGAGTAAAACTTTCCACATCCAGGCTGGCGCCACCTACCAGCGCGCCGTCGATATCTGGCTGCGCCATCAGGCTTCCGGTGTTTTGGGGCTTGACACTTCCGCCATACTGGATGCGTACCTGCGCTGCTGCCTCAGCGCCAAATAATTGGTTCACCAGGTCACGAATAAAGCCGATTACCTGCTGGGCATCCGAATCTGAAGCGGTTTTGCCAGTACCAATAGCCCAAACTGGCTCATAGGCAATTACCATCCCAGCCACCTGCCCGGCCGTTAGCCCTGCCAGGCCTGCTTCAGTCTGGGTGCGCACAACTTTTTCAGTAATACCAGACTCACGCTCGCCAATCTGCTCACCGACACACATGATCGGGGTCAGGCCATATTGCAATACAGCTTTAACCTTGCGGTTTACGTTCACGTCAGTTTCACCGAAAAACTGCCTGCGCTCGGAGTGCCCGATTATCACATAGCGGCACCCCGCGTCCTTCAACATGCCGGGTGATATTTCGCCGGTGAAAGCACCCTGGTTCTCCCAGTGCACGTTCTGTGCACCTACCGAGATAACAGCGCCGCGCAACGTCTCCACTACCGGAACCAGGGCATTAAAAGGTGGGCAAACAACTACCTCAACGTCCTCCATCCCCGCCACGGCCAATTCCAGTTCCTGCACAAAGGCTACCGCTTCAGTAGATGTTTTATACATTTTCCAATTACCCGCTATTATGGGCTTGCGTTTTTTTACCATTTGGCCAGCCGTTCTCCTTTTCTATTAAACAGTCCTAGCAAAATATTTCTATCTGCTCTTGCCCTTGCCATACGTAGCTATGAAAAACTATTTATCAAGCAGCGCCACTACGCCCGGCAGTTGCTTGCCTTCGAGAAACTCAAGGGATGCGCCGCCGCCGGTTGATATATGAGTAATCTTTTGGGCCACGCCTACTTTCTTTACCGCTGCTACTGAGTCACCGCCCCCAATAACTGTGGTTGCGTCTATTTCGGCCAGCACGCGGGCTATTGCTTCTGTACCCCCGGCAAAGGGTTCTAATTCAAACACTCCCATGGGGCCATTCCACATTACCATCCTGGCTGACTGCAAGG
>JAQVGZ010000020.1 GCA_028696455.1 Desulfotomaculaceae bacterium
CTCCATGCTGCTCACATACTCTTAGTGCTTCTCGTTTGAATTCCTCTGTGTATTTGTTTGCCATTTTCGCAACATCTCCTTGACCCTATTTTTGTCAAGGGTGTGCGTTTTTATTGTATCATTCCAGCTTACAGTAATATCTGCGTATTAAGATCCGGCCACAGAAACTTGTGTTAATAGCATTCCTTGTGTAGAAGCCATGGGGACTGGGTACCACAGGTACCCGGCAATCAGGATGCAAGCAGTTCTGAGGGTTAGGAAAAGGGAATTCTTCCCCGGCCAGATGATACTCTTCTGGGGTTGTCTGGGTATAAAAAATGAGCTGCAAAATTATCACCTCACAACCCAGTTTCCCCTCATTCGGTTTCTAAAATAATGAGATAAAATATATCAAATTAGTATGGTAGTGGAATCATTTGCAGATTATTTAATTCTATAATCGTTTGGATAATTTGCCTACATTAAAGTGATAATCTACAACAAGTCAAAGCAAGTGATTTTAAGTGCGACAGAACGGGTTAGATGTCGGTGCTTGCTGACAGAGCAGTTTAGATGTCAGGGGTTAGCTTTAATTAAAATAATTTTTTCCTCTGCAACGAAATACTCGTTTTCAGGATATATAAAGTAGAACTGATTGAAAGGAGGCGATGATTTGGGTGACCGCATTGAAGAAATATACAAAGAACACGCCCGAAGCGTGTACAAATTCTTGCTTTCCCTGTCTCACGATGCGGATACGGCGGAAGAACTGACTCAGGAAACTTTCTATCGTGCTGTCTATTCTATTGACAGATATGATAGTAGCTGTAAGATGTCGGTTTGGCTCTGTCAGATTGCTAAGCATGTCTGGTATCAAGAATTGCGTAAGCGAAACCGACATGCCGCGCAGGAACTTACTGAAGATATATCCGACTTGTCAACGCCCGAGCAATCGCTTCTGTTGACCAGTGATAAGCTATCCTTGTATAAGGCAATCCATGGTTTGAGCGAACCGATGAGAGAAGTCGTCTATATGAGACTATCCGGCGATTTTTCCTTTTCGGAAATCGGGGAAGTTCTCGGCAAAAGCGAAAATTGGGCGCGGATTACTTTTTATAGGGCAAAGCAAAAAATAATGGAGGTGATGTCATGCTGAAATGCTATATCGTCAAAGACTTATTACCGAGTTATATCGACGGAATGCTCAGCGAAAAAACGACAGCGGAGGTCGAACAGCATTTGAAGGAATGTGACGACTGCCGCTTGGACTATGAAAAGATGAAATCCCCTGTCAAGACACCGTTACCGCCAACAACCGATAAGGAGGTGGATTTTTTGAAGAAAGTTAGGCGCAAGGCGTGGGGCACCGCTATCTTTCTCTTTGCCGTCGGTGTATTTATTGGTATTGCCGGCATTTACATTGGGGAAACCGATGACGCACCTGGTGCTGCGCTAATTGGTATCTTGTTGATGCTGGGACTGGTGGTGCTTGGAGTGAGAGCTGCTTGGCGCAGACGTTGATGGTAGGGGACGAACTTATGGCAGAAAAAAAGGGAGGATTTATTAAGGGAGATTTTTATGAATAAAAAAGAAATTGTAACCAAGGAAAACCTAATAGAAGTATTGGATTTATTAGATAGTATGAAATGAGATATTGGGTTGATGGCGGCTGGGGAGTTGATATTTTACTTGGAAAGCAAAACAGAGAACATCGAGATATTGACGTTGATTTTTGACGGAGAGTTTACGGAAACCCTATTAAATAAACTGAAAGAAATAGGTTATGAGATTGTGGTAGATTGGAGCCCTTCTCGTATCGAATTATATCATCCTGGATTAAGCTATATGGATATACACCCTTTAATAATAAATGAAGATGGAAATGCCAGACAGGCTGATCCGCAAGGTGGCTGGTATGAGTTTGAAGCAAAATGGTTTACGACTGCAGTATTTGAAGGTCGGGTTATTCCATGTATTTCTGCTGAAGCTCAAAAATTATTTCATAGTGGATACGAGCTTAGAGAAGTTGATAAAATCGATAACGACAAAACGATAAAATAAATCGAAAGCTAAGTTTGCATTTGATTATAAAAAACAAGGCACAACGCGCTGTAACCAAATCAGCGTTGCGTGCCTTGTTCGTTTATGCCTTTATCCTTCAATATTCACCGTAATGCCAGACTTGATTTCCACAGAGAACTGTCCGCGTCAAAGGTAATTTTCTCAATTAACCGACGGACCAGTTGCTCGTCGTATTCGGTCAGGGTGGTAGGCCGTCCCCGCAGAAAAGCCTCCATATCGTCAATCCGTTTCTTTCAGTTCATTTTGCTCGACGTTTTCCAACAGCAGCTTCTGCTGTTCCCCATGCAGACGGTAAATCTCATATGCTGCACCTCTGTAGTCAGCCTTGGCGTGGTAGTGATCGAGAAGATACAGATCAATTTTTTAGTCAACGTAGTCAACCACAGGGTTGGGGACTTACTAACTGAGTGAACAAGAAATTTTTTAATGGGAAACATATAAAACTATTGACGTTAATATAGTTATAACATATAATAATGATAAAGAAACTAGTGTTATAACAAAACATGCGAGGAGTGAAAATTTTGAAAGTGGTTTTGCGTAAAGAAGACAGTTCAACAAGCAGCCTGCTGTTCGTATACAACATGGTATATTCGAGAGTACAAAAGAAAAGCTTTCATCTCTCCAGCCTGCTTGAGATCATGAGCAGGTTTGAAAAGGCGGAAACTGCGACGCGGATGGCGCTGTCGCGTGCCTGCAAGGCGGGGATACTGGAAACCAGCAAGCCTGATAAAGAGGTGGTGTATACTTTGACGCCGGTAGCCCTACAGTTTATTCAGTCATGGAACGTGGATGCGCAATCTTGCTGGAAGCGATTCGCTCTGCGGAATGCACCCTGGGAGGGTAAATGGCACTTTGTCCATATCGCACTGAACAACCCGGCTAAAAAAGCCGATCTGAGCGAAAAGCTGCAGCAAGCTGGATATATACAGATCAACGTCCAGACTTGGCTTAGTCCCTACCATCAAACAGAGGTGGTCAAATCCATCCTTGGAGATATCGGTGTAGAAGTGGATATCGCATCCGTATACGGAGAATTCGAAGCGAGCACCGGCATGGACGTCTTTTTGGAAAAGACCTACGGACTTTCCTGGCTGGCAGAGCAATACTCTGAGTTCACAAGTTCCTACCGACCCCTGCTGGCCAAGCTTCATGAAGACCTGTCCGCAGCAAAAGAGGGGAAAGCGCTGCAGGTACTGCACAGGCTGGGGTATGCGTACTTCTCCATCGCGACGGGAGACCCGATGCTGCCCCGGATGTTGTTGCCGGAGTGGCCAGGAGATCAAGCGGCGGCGCTTATGCGCGACCTTCGAAAGATACTTGAAAACGCGTCATGGGAATATCTCAAAGATCTTAATTAATAAATCTTATATAGGGAAGGAAGATCATTATGAAAACTCAGAACTTGTTCAAGTTTAAGCCAACAAAAGATTTGGCGGTCGTACTGATCAACTACGTTCTCATTGTTGCAATGTTCTATCTCTCTTTCCAGGTCATAACGATCAAAAATGTTGCCGGTCAATTCATCACCTTCGGTGTTGTCGGCATCCTGCTGCTAGGCATATTGGCTCCCGTTTTCTACAACACGCTGATCATGGAACGCCCGCTGTCCGCTTTGGGCATTAAAAAAGAGAAGCTGCTGCTGAGCATTGGCCTGTGCCTTTTATTCTCGGTTATTCAATACTTCCTGACACTTGGCAATTTGGAATTGCCGGATTTCAAGTCGTTCCTTCCGCTGGCCTGCATGGCTGTAACCGTTGGACTCTTTGAAAACATTTTTTTCAGAGGTTTCGCTCAGCTGCGGATTGAGGAAAGCTTCGGCATCATCCTCGGCATCATACTGAGCGCGGTCATATACTGCTTCTATCACGTCGGGTACGGCATGATGGGCTCGGAATATGTGACGCTGTTCATCATCGGACTCATTTATTCTGCTATTTTCCGCCTGACAAGCAACATTTTCATCCTATTCCCGCTACTTACACCGATGGGCGCGATGTTTACAAACATCAAAGAAGGGCTGAGCATACCCTTTGAAGCCATCATTGGTTTTTCCATGGTCATCTTCTTCGCCGTAATGGGACTGGTGACAATCCATAATGTGTACAGGAAGAGACAGCAGAAAGCCACGAAACCGGCGGAGGTCAAAACCGCCGGGGCAGTATCTGAAGCCTGATAATAAGAATTGGAGGATATTAAAAATGGTTGCCTTAATAATCGTGGGTGTTATCATCCTGCTGGCCGCACTGGCGGTAGTAGGGAAAAGTATAGAATTTATCAAAAACAAAAAACGAGCCGATGAAGAATGGAACGCAGCGAAGCCTGAAAAGATCACGAACATGGGGAGTGTCAAGGATCTGATTATTCTCCCGCTGGTGGACTGGTAAACAGCCGATAAAACGCTGAGCGGCGAAGGCGGAGTCTCGTGGCTTATCCATGCGGGCGAAAATAAAATCCTTATGGATACTGGAAACAACACCAAAAAGGAAGTGGAATCGCCTTTGCTGCGCAACATGAAGGCCTTGGGTGTGAAGCTTGAGGAAATTAAAAACATCTTTATCTCGCATCTGCATATGGATCATGTTTGATTGTTTTGGATTTTTGTGCTTCAAGGCCGCCGACACTCAGGCCGTCAAATCAGGAGGCATTCAGACAGCAAATCGGCTTTATCGGAACTAGTCTGGGGAACGAAAAGAAATAGTCCTGCCGGCTGGGAATTAATATAAGTATCCTCCAGGCACTTGGAGGATACGTCTCTTTTATTGATCAAAATTTCTATCATAAAGAAGAGCTGCATTTAAAACTACCAACACCGATCCGGCATTATGCACTAAAGCGCCTGAAATGGGGTTCAGGAGACCCAAAACCGAAAGAACAATGGCTATGGCATTGATACCCATGGATGCGGTTATGTTGCCTTTGATTGTACGGAGAGTGGAGTTTGACAAGCGTTTAAGATACGGTATTTTATCTATGTTGTCACTCATCAAGGCGATGTCGGCGGCTTCTATGGCAATGTCGCTGCCCATACTGCCCATTGCAACACTGACATTCGCCATTTTTAGAGCAGGGGCGTCATTTACGCCATCGCCGATCATGCAGACTATTTTGTTTTCCTTTTGTAAATCCTCAATGCTTAAAACCTTTTGTGCCGGAAGCAGATCTGCACGTATATTTTTGATGCCAACCTGCTCTGCCATATATTTCGCTGTCAAATGATTGTCACCTGTAAGGAGAACAACATCGGTATCCATAGCGCCAAGTTTCGCTACAATATTTTCTACTGTTGGGCGAATGGTGTCAGAAAGAGCTATGATTCCGATTGCTTTACCATTTTCAGCCACGATAATCGATGCCTTGCCTTGATTTCTTAAATTGGTTAAGATATTCTGCATTTTAGCTGTTTCGGCAATCGAATTTTCCTTTATATAGAGAGCGTTGCCGCAAATCACTTTTGTGCCGGACAGTGTTGCCGTCACGCCTTTTCCAGGTATCATCTGAAAATCTTCGACTTCAAAAATAGCGAATCCATTATCTTCAGCATGCTGGACGATTGCTTTTCCAAGCGGGTGTTCAGATCGCTTTTCAACGGATGCGGCCTTAGTAAGTAATTCAACATTATTAATAGTATCATCCAGAGGAACAACATCCGATACTTTCAGATTTCCATAGGTGAGAGTACCTGTTTTATCAAAGGCAATGCAGTCTACCTTGCCCATACGTTCCAAAGCTTCACCGGACTTAATCAGCACGCCGTGTTTAGTAGCCTGACCGATGGCTGCCATAATCGAGGTTGGTGTTGCCAGGACCAAGGCGCAGGGGCAGAAAACGACCAATACAGTGACTGCTCTGACAATGTCATTTGTGATGAAATATGCAGCTATGGCAATCAGAAGAGCAATCGGTACCAGCCATGTTGCCCATATATCAACGGTTTTTTGCATAGGCGCTTTCTTGTTTTCTGCTTCCTTTACCATATCAATCATTTTTTGCAGAGACGAATCCTTACCTACCTGGGTAGCACAGATATCAATCGATCCATAGCAGTTAATCGTTCCGCAGAAAACGCTGTCGTTTTCTTTTTTATCAACAGGCAAAGATTCACCTGTCATAACGGATTGATCAACAGATGTATTACCATTGATAATGATGCCGTCAACTGGGATCGTTTCACCAGGGAGAACACGAAGCATATCATCTTTTGATATCTGTTCAACGGGGACAACCTCTTCACGCACACTGTCAGCAGTCTGAATCAATTTTCTGCCTTGCCTTGGAGCAAGTGAAATCAGGTTAGTGATACTTTTTTTGGCACGACTCACGGTCATGTCTTCAAGAATAGCGCCAATCGCCATAATAAAAGCAACTTCGCCTGCTGCAAAGAGTTCTCCAATGGCGATTGAAGCAACCATGGCCATGGAAATCAGCAGAGGTGACGAGATCCATTTCTGAAATACCAACCTCGTAATTGCCAGGTATAAAAGCGGTAGGCCGGAAATCACAACTGTCACCCAGGCCGGGTCAACAGGCAGTTCCCTTCCGGTTAGCATTAGAATTAAACTGGCCGCTAAGAAAACACCTGATACTATGGTCATCTTTATTCCGGCCAGAAAGTCCATAGACTTCGTCATGGTCCATTTCTGCTTAAATAATAATGATTCGCTTCCACATACTGCCACCATTGACACCCCTTTGCTTTAATTTGACTTAATAAAAAAAGTGTAGTACATTTTGTATCATAATGTACATTATGTTAGATATTTATTATACAGTTTTTCTGTTAAGCATCAATAATCAAAAGAAACGAAATGTAAGATACTGAATGATATATTACCATTTGTACGGAAACGAGGATTTGGATATGGATAGACGAATACAAAAAACGAGGGAATCAATCTTCAGAGCTTTCAGCACACTTTTATCGCAAAAGGGATATTCTAAAATCACAGTGCAGGAAATCATTGATGAAGCTAATATTGGCCGCAGCACCTTTTATTCCCACTTTGAAACAAAAGATGATTTATTGAAGGCATTATGCAGCGATATATTTGACCACGTATTCTATGAAGATCTGATTTCTGAGTGTACTCATGATTTTTCCTCTGCTAATAACGGCCTGGAGTCAAAAATCACGCATATTTTATATCACTTAAAAGATAGTAAAAGGGATATGAAAGGAATTCTCACGTGTGAAAGTGGGGAGTTGTTTTTAAGCGTTATTAAAACCTATTTGGAAAAGTTGTTTACTGGAATTATCACAAACGATAGTTTGGATGGAATCCCTAAAGAGTATGTTGTTAATCATATGGCTGGTAGTTTTGTTGAAACCGTAAAATGGTGGATGCAAAATGATATGGCACAGTTACCGGAAGAATTGACCAGGTATTTTTTAAGTGTTATTTCACCGAATATATCATTAAAATGAAAATGCAATATGGAGATAGTTCAAACGAACAAGAACAAAAACAGGGCACTCTACGCTGTAATTTCGTAGAGTGCCTCTTTCGTTTTTAAGCCTATTCATTAACATCCACGATCACACCGGACTTAAATTCCACGGTAAATTTGTCCTCGCAGACGGTGACCTTTTCAATTAGCTGTCGGATAAGTTGCTTTTTCTACCTGAACTTTTTGCTTCTGTTCGCGCAGGCGGTAAATCTTGTCGGCGACATCCCCGTAGTCAGCCTTGGAGCTGGCCGGCTTCAAAAGCTCCGTTTGCAGTTCCTCCAGCCGGTTGTCAATGTCCATCAGGAATTTATCGGAAACCAGTATTTCCTGTAAAAAAAATTATAAAAAACACTTGCATTTTAAAATAACATATGTTATATGGAGGGCGATGTCATGGGACCTAAGGTTAAATTCACCAGAGAACAAATTATCGATACAGCCTTTGAAATAGCTCAGATAGAAGGAATCGACAAAGAAATCCTTATTTCACCAATCAATGGAGTAATTACCTCCATTCTATACGTAGCTGTTGGAATCGGAATAAGAGCTTATAGAAGACAGTCAAACAACTAAGACAGAATTTTCGGAGATCATACAATATTAATATTTGTGCCGCCAGCGATGTGGCGGAAGGAGTCTTAACATGAGTCAAGGGTATAGGAATGGAAGTGATAATCAGGTAAAAAAGTCAGGTGTTGTGTATATCATAAGGATTCATGCACAGCTATTGATCTTGGCGTTTGCATATTTTATCGCGGCAGGAAGTCTCAATATAGGGAGAGCCTGGCTTTATTTCGGTATTGCGGCAGTTACATACTTTGTAAGTTCATTGATATTTATAAAATACAATCCCGGGCTTATTAATGAAAGGGCTAAGGAAAGGGAAAACACCAAGTCATGGGATAAGGCGCTATTAAGCTTATACTTGTTGATCGGTTTTCTCGGAACACATATTGTTGCCGGATTGGATAGCAGATTTGAATGGTCGAGCCTGGACATGATTTATATGATACCTGGGGCGGTTTTATATATAGTCGCTACACTCATTCAAATAATATCAATGCTGGCGAATAAATACTTTGAAGCAACGGTAAGGATACAAAGCGACAGGGAGCAACAGGTGGTAAAAGACGGTCCTTACAAAATTGTCAGGCATCCGGGTTATGCTTCGGTTTTATTAAGCTTTGTTGCAATTCCGTTCATGATAGGTTCTCTTTATGCCTTAATCTGCACGGCTGCTGTCTTTATCATTATGTTCACCCGTACTGCATTGGAAGATAAAATGCTGCAAAAGGAATTACCGGGATACTCTCAATATGCCAAGGAAGTGAAATTCAGACTTATACCTGGTATATGGTAAAACGAACCAAATAAATTTCTTATCAAGGTTGATAAAGCGGAAAGGAATCAGAATCGCCTTGAGCGAAGCGAAAGGAATGGATATATAAATGCTATTATACAGTGAGTTTCCTTTAGTGGTATAAGGATAAGCTACACGTTCTGGATTTTACCAAACAAGCAGGGCAGTATATCCGGCATCCCTTGCCATTATTAAAGGAGATGCCGGCTGCTTCCCATTGCCTCCCCGGGCAAAATCAGGTGTGCCCCATGTGCTGTTTCTGCCTGTATTGCAACACTCGTGCGCATAATAAAGGGACTACCTTATAACCACCAGGCAACCAGCCATAATATCATGAAGGGCTTGCTTCTTCTTAGTAAATCCCGCCATCACATAACCTAACATAATAATAAGACTTGATATTATCTTGCCGAAGTATCTTACGGTAGCTCTGCCAAAAGTCGGCTTGTTTCCATTCAGGTCGGTTACTTTAATACCGATGGCCATTTTACCAAGCGTTCCCTGGCTGCTTGAACTCTCCATCAGCGCAAAATAAAGCCAACCAATAACAAAACCAGTAACATTGCCTATTTCATACCCCAATAGAAAACCAATTAGATAACCTGCTGCAGACAATAATAATCCATCTAGTATAATCGCAAGAAACCTTCGCCAAAAACCCGCGCATACCATAGGGACTGGGTAAAATATTTCAGTTTCCGTATTGAAATTGGCCTTACAAGACTGGCACAATTGAGATTCCGGACGGTTATCCTGCTCGCATTTTGGACAATCCATAAAAACACCTCCTTAACATTATATTTAGAACGCAGAGAGAAATGTGCGCGATGGCCCGGCGGGTGAAAAAAATTGCTAAATTTTGTGTGTTGGTCAAGCTTACGGGAAACATGTATAATAATAGAAAAAGGCCGAAACCCTGGATAACCCGGGGAACGGGGGACAAGTTTTTTTGGGGTGAATCGATGCTAAATCGTAGGGTGCCCTCAACCCGAACCCGTCAACTAACCTCGGAGGCCGGAGGGGGGATTCAATGTCTCTGGTTACCCGTGTGTTCCTGAGCTTTTTTGTTTTTGTATGCGCATTAATTGCGCCTCTTGCAGCGCATGCGGCTACCCACAATGTTTCGCCGGGGGAAAGTCTCTTCACAATTAGCCGCAACTACGGTATTTCACTGAATTCACTGATGGAGGCAAATGGCATTTGGGATTCTATGATCTACCCCGGGCAACAACTTTACATCCCCCAAAATGGCGCCAGTGGTGGTTCGTCCTATACCGTCCGGGCAGGGGACAGCCTTTTTCTAATTGGCCAAAAATTCGGGGTTAGCTACCAGGAGATTATGTCGGCAAACGGTCTGCAAAGTTCTTACATTTACCCCGGCATGTCTTTGTATATCCCCACCACCACACCCGGCACAACAGCCCAACCGCCTGCACAAGTAAGTAGAGGTGGTTTCCAGAGGCCTACGCTTGCTGACGTGGATATCCTGGCAAGATTAATTACTGCTGAGGCTGAAGGAGAGCCTTATGAAGGCAAAGTCGCTGTTGGGGCTGTGGTTTTAAACCGGATTGACAGCCCGGAATTCCCTAATTCTATCCCGGAAGTAATCTATCAATATGAGAAAGGGATTTATCAATTTGAGCCGGTGATGAATGGATGGATTAACCGTGCGGCCAGCCCGGAATCGGTGAAAGCGGCCAAGGAAGCCCTGGGCGGTAAAGACCCCACGAATGGCGCGATTTATTTTTTTGCCACATATGTTAAAAATTCGTGGCTTTGGTCCAGACCTTTGAGCCGGATCATCGGCAATCATGTTTTTACGTACTAAGATTAATATGTAAAGCAAATGGCCCCCCGGAGGAACGATTTTATATAGCTGGACTTGGAGCAAGGAATCCCTGCGCGCGAACCAGTAAACCCTTTAATTGCTGAGTAGAAAGTGAAATAAATAAGCAAGTCCTGGGGTAAAATACTTGCATGAATAGAATCATGATCAGATTTTTCGCTGAACTTAATGACTATATTCCCTCAGATCGGAGGCAGCGCACATTTAGTCATTTTTTTACCGGCCAGCCTTCGGTAAAGGATGTGATCGAGTCGCTGGGGGTTCCTCACGACGAAGTGTGCCTTGTCCTGGTTAACGGACAATCCGCTAGTTTTGATCATCGCTTGAGTGGCGGCGAAACGGTTGCGGTGTACCCGGTCTTCCAGACCATTGATATCTCTCCTGTAACCAAAGTTTGGCCCGACCACTGACCTCCGGATTTGGCATGCTTGCGGTAAATATTATCAATATTTATTGTGGCAGAAGAAAGGTGGTAGCGTAGGTTATACCAAAAGAGAAATGAGCCTTTGGGCTCATTTCTGACTTTTTGGCCATTTTGCCGACCGGGTTAGATTTAACATATCTTCTAGCTATGAACTTTGGTTTCTGTAGTTCCGTGCGCTATAGATAAGCCAGGGGGGTACACCGGGTACAAGGAGCATCTCGCTGGTTACACCTGCGAAACGGTGATAATGCCTGTCCTCACCTTCCTTTGTTAAATTAGTACCCCCTAAGGATTTGTTGGTTTGGTTTTGGTTCGTGCCGGATTGGAAGTTGTTACAACCGTCACTTACCTGATCAAAAAAATACCTGCCGTTATGCGTCATAGAATACCTCCTAAGTTTTTAGTCTAAGTTTTTAGTGAAATATATTTCTCACAAGACCGAAATATAACCATTGAAAAAACAATAATTTAATTATCCCAATCATTTACTCATATCTTGAGTACCGCCGGATTACTAAGCCTTTCTCAGAGCTTCCTTGGCAATCTGGTCAGCCTGCTCGTTATATGTATCTCCAGTATGGCCCTCTACTTTAATAAACTGGATATTAATTAGCTTTTTGTACTTATTAATAAACTTAACGTAACTTTTTGTTCCTTCTTTTTTAGCCTCCCATTCACCAGTTGCCCATTTCGCTATTCCCTGATAATCGTGGTAGATCACAATTGAATCATATTTATTTTTTACAGCCCATTTTATGGCTTCCATAGCGCCCAGCAACTCGCCGGCAACATTTCTCATGGAGAGAATAGCCGGGTTATTACCTACTCCAGAAATTATTTTAGTTTCACCACTTAAGAGGACACAACCATAAGAATACATTCTTTGATTAACTGAAAAACTCCCATCTACATATGCGATCAATCCTCTGTCAGTTTTCCCTTTTTCTGCCACTGGCAATACGTTGAAATTATCCTCTAATTCCAGATAGCGTTGTGCTTCTTCAAGTGTGGCAAATCCTTTGAAATTGGCATTTTTATAATTATCAACCTGTTCACGACATTCTGACCATGATTTAAATATACCGGTTTTTCTTCCCTGTTTCACAGCGTAATATTTATTTGCCGCCAATAATAAGTCCTCCTATTGCCGCATGCCTTTTATCTAAATATAACCCAAAATACCCGCAATTACCAGATAAGAAGCCCCGGGGAATCACTATTTTGTGGCGCTAATCAAAAAGATTATAACCACCGTCATAATAAATAACCGGTGGTTATAGAGCGCGGATATAGTTCTCCGGAGCTCTTAAGTTTTAAATACAGCCACCAAAACAACCCAATCCGCAGACAAGCAGGATCAAAATCAGGAAGATGATGAACGCTGAATTGCCCGAGCCAAAACCAGTGCCACAGGCATCTTGCGTTTTAACATTATCCATCAAAGTATAACCCCCCCTTTAATCTTAAGTTTAAATAAAGAAACTACAGCCACAAACTAGCAGGATCAAAATTAAGAAGATTATGAACGCTGAGTTGCCTCCAAATCCGCAACCGCCACCGGTACCAACGCCATCAAGGCCGAATCCCATTTATATCACTCCTCTTGTTTTTTATAGAATATGTAATTAATGATTAATATGTGAATCCGTGGCAAGCACTGAAATTCCTTTATTTGCATAATTTATATTAAACACAGCGCCATGTCTCCTTTTTTATGGTAAAACCCGGTCAATTGTTGGCCGGGTTTTTACTTAAGGGGTTTTTCCGGAGAATTAGGTAAGCTATAATAGAGTAATTCCAAGTATAATATGAGAAGGTAAACCTATGCCAAAAAGGGGGATTTTAATGCCGAACTCTGCCTCATTTCAACTGCCCCAGGAGTTTTTGATTGTCGGCGCGGCTGCGCAAACAGGATTGTTTGAAGAATTAAAAAATGCTCCCTGCACCCTGGAAGAATTAACTGCTAAAACAAAAAGCGACCGCAGGGCCTTGTGGACAGTTGTTGAAGCTTTGGTCGTTCTAAAATATCTTCAATATGACGGTGATAAAATCAAGCTTACCGCAGAGGCGTACAACACCTTTTTCAATCCGGGCTACGATCATTACACAGGTTTTTCATTCATGCACGCCTACAACTTAATAAAGGCCTGGATCCAGTTACCGGAAGTAATAAATAGCGGGAAACCGGTTTCTAAAAAAGATGCGCCCAGGCACACCCAGGACTTTATTAGGGCCATGAGCCACCATGCCCGGCAGTCGGCCGCTCAGATTGCTGATTATTGCTTAAAAGATCTGCCCGCGGGCGCCAGGGTTCTCGATGTCGGTGGCGGCCCATTAACTTACGCTCTAGCCTTTGCTGGTAAAAAAGCCACGGTGACAATCCTGGATCTGCCCGATGTTATTGATCTGATGCAGCCGGAACTGGATAGGAATTTACCCATCAAGATGATCAAAGGCGATTTTACCATAGGGCTGCCAACAGGACCGTATGATCTGGTATACCTTGGCAATGTGTGCCATATCTACGGTGAGCAGGAAAACAGGAAACTATTTGAAGACGCGGCAAAGGAACTTGAGCCGGGAGGCCAAATTGTTATTAATGACCTGATCCGGGGCACAGGCGATATGCCTGCCATATTCGCGGTAAACATGCTGATTAATACACCTGCCGGGGGGACATGGACTTTTGAACAATACAAATCATGGTTAACTGCTGCCGGTTTTTCCACCGCACCCTGGGAAGAGGTTGCCGGCAGACAATTAATTAAGGCTACCAGAATATGAAACAATTAATGCATAAGAAGGTTGATGGATGTTAAAGATAAGGCCTTTCTTAAAATGGGCCGGCAACAAGTATCACATTCTGGAGCGCATAAGGGCTGTTTTGCCTCCAGGTACACGCCTCATTGAGCCCTTTGTCGGATCAGGGGCGGTTTTTTTGAACACAAATTATCACCAGTACCTGCTAACCGATAATAACGGCGATTTGATCAAACTCTATCTAACACTCCAGTCAGAGGGAGAGCAGTTTATTGGTTATTGCAAATCTTTTTTTGTGGAAGGGAATAACTCAGAGAGCCGTTATTATGAGTTGCGGGAGGTTTTTAATACTACCACTGACAACCGTCTTAAGTCTGCCATATTTATCTACCTGAACCGTCATGGCTATAATGGTCTGTGCCGTTATAACGCCAAAGGAGAATTTAATACCCCTTTCGGGAGATATAATAAGCCTTATTTCCCGGAAAAGGAAATGCGCTACTTTATTTCCAAAGCAAATGATGCAGTAATTATGGCAGCTGATTTTCGAGCAGTTATGAAAAAAGCCCAAAAGGGCGATGTTGTTTATTGCGATCCACCTTACGTCCCTTTGTCCGCTACCGCAAATTTCACCACATACAGCTCAGGTGGCTTCGGGAGAAACGACCAGGTTGAACTGGCGGACCTTGCCCGGCAGTTGGCAGGCAGGGGCGTGCCGGTGCTGATTTCCAATCACGCTACAGAGTTTACCTTAAATACTTATAAAGCCGCTAAAATTGAGTTGTTTGAGGTACAGAGGTTTATTAGCTGTGATGGGGCCAACCGGGGCAAAGCCGGAGAAGTGCTGGCATTATTTGACTGAGACAATTGGCGTCAGAGGAATTATTTTATTCAAAGCGGGGATGGTCTTTATGGATGATAAAACTACTTCATTAATGGAACTTCGGGATCTTATCGCTTCTTTTATTGAGGAGCGTCAATGGCAGCAATTTCACACTCCCAAAAACCTTGCTATGTCCGTGGCCATCGAGGCGGCGGAACTGATGGAGTTATTCCAGTGGTCCGGTGAGCAAGAGGTGGATGAAGAGAAACTGGCCCGGGTCAGGGAAGAGCTGGCAGATGTGGTAATATACTGCCTGGCAATGGCAAACACTCTTGATATCGACTTGTCCCAGGCCGTACGGGATAAAGTTGTTGCCAATGGCAAAAAGTACCCGGTGGAAAGCTACAAAGGGAGATATTCTTTAAAATAGCGTATATAGAGATTAATGAACATTACAAAGCCGGAGTCTCTCAGACCCCGGCCTGTAAATTATAATATTATTTATACTACTCCCTGGGCCATCATCGCATTAGCCACCTTCAGGAACCCGGCAATGTTGGCGCCAGTCACCAGGTTACCTTCATGGCCATATTCCCGGGCTACCTGACTGGCCGTATGATATATATTTTTCATAATCTCCTTTAGTTTGGCATCTACCTCATCAAAGGTCCAGGAGCACCGCATACTATTTTGGGACATTTCCAGCGCCGAAGTTGCCACCCCGCCAGCGTTGGCGGCCTTTGCCGGCCCAAAAAGAAGATTGTTGCTTTGAAATACTTTGACTGCTTCCGGGGTTGAAGGCATATTAGCGCCCTCGGCGACCACCATCACACCATTTCCCACCATTTTCAGGGCTGACTCCTCGTTAATTTCATTTTGGGTGGCACAAGGTAGCGCTATGTCGCACTTAATCGACCAAATTCCCTGCGAACCTGTAAAATATTCGGAGGTGGGATGGTATTCACAATACCCGCTAATTCTTTTTCTCTCAACTTCTTTTAGCCGTTTTACCGTATCCAGGTTGATCCCATCGGCATCGTAAATATAGCCGTCAGAATCACTCATTGCTACTATTTTAGCGCCGAGCTGCCCGGCTTTTTCCGCTGCGTAAATAGCCACATTGCCGGAGCCGGAGATAACCACTGTCTTATCGGCTATAGTATGGTTATTTGCCTTAAGCATTTCATCTACAAAGTAGACTAGACCAAAGCCGGTAGCCTGGGTCCTGGCCAGGCTACCACCATAGGTTAGCCCCTTGCCTGTAAAAACACCAGTGTAAAGACCGGTTAACTTTTTGTACTGGCCATATAAATAACCAATTTCACGGGCGCCTACTCCGATATCACCGGCCGGCACATCAACATCCGCTCCAATATGCCGGTAAAGCTCCGCCATGAAACTCTGGCAGAAACGCATTACTTCACCGTCAGATTTCCCTTTCGGGTCAAAGTCACTGCCACCTTTACCCCCACCTATCGGCAGGCCGGTCAAAGAATTTTTAAAAATCTGCTCAAAGCCAAGGAACTTAATAATGCCGAGGTTTACCGAGGGATGAAAGCGCAGGCCGCCCTTGTAGGGCCCAATAGCACTGTTGAACTGAACCCGGAAACCCCGGTTAACCTGTACTTCACCGTTGTCATCAACCCAGGGAACCCGGAAAATGATTTGCCGCTCCGGTTCTACAATTCTTTTTAGGACACCTGACTTCACAAATTCGGGGTGTTTTTCTATTACCGGCTCTAAAGATTCAAGGACTTCCAAAACTGCCTGATGAAACTCCGGTTCATTTGGATTTCTTTTGGCAAATCGACCCATTATTTCATGAATTATCTGTTGTGATGCTCCCACTTAAATAACATCCCCTTTTCTATTCCTTAATCTATTTTTATTAATTCTGCTCAATTACCGGTTAAAAACATTGCTAAAGCGTATTCAGCCGAACTCCACATGGAAATTATTTATCTTGACCACCTCTATAAATCCGAGTCTAACTGATGATTCAATAATTATTCGACAAACCGTTAAATTGTCCTTTACATTTATGTTTTGTAAAAGATTTATTAATTATTTGCCCAAAAGCTCAATTCTCTGCCTACTGATACACAAGGTATATCCATAATCCCAAGTTTAGCAAAGCAATTATCAGCGCTGCCGGAATTACCAAAACCGTAACGCTGATATATTTTTTCCAGTTGATAATTATGCCATTTTGTTTGAGCATGTGCAACCAGATCAGTGTTGCCAGTGATCCGGTTGGCAAAAGCAGACAGCCGATGTCACTGCCGATGATATTGGCCAGGTATATTGCTTTGAGCGCGAGTGGGTCAAGGGACATACTTGTCGATAGCAGCGTACCGACCATCATGGCCGGGTGATTGTTAAATATGTTGGACAGGAGTGTAAGCAGCGTTCCCATCAGCAGGATTGACTGCAGCAAGCTTCCTGAAACTACCGGCTGCAGCGTGTGGCGCAGGGTGTCTGTCAAACCGATATTGTGCAGGCCGCATACGATTACATACATACTGAAGGCAAACCCAAAGATGTGCCACGGTGTACTTTTTATTAAGTCAACAGGCGCTTTGCCAAGGTGATACCAGCGCCACCCCAGAAGCAGTAGGGAACATAAGACCGCAACCAGCTCTATCGGAACCTCAAAGTAAGAGGCCACGAATAGCATCACCCGGCCAACGAGCGCAAAAAGCATCGTGAAAACGATAACTCTCGTATTTAACTTGCCAATTTTCCCGGAGATACCGGGCATGCAGCTCTGTTCCGGCGCTGGAATACTATTTGTTGTATTTATTTCTGACGGCAGGTCCTTGTAAAAGCGGAAAAATAGTAAAAGTATAAGGATAAACAAACTGAAGGCTGTAGGTATTGACATCATAATTGTATAAATATATAGATTAATACCGACTATCTTCATCGATATTAAATTAACGATATTGCTGGCGCCAACCAGGGCACTCGCGGCAGTTGCGGTCAAAGCACCGGAGAGCAAATAAGGGACTTTATGACTGTTTTCCAGTCCGTAATGGTCCAATAAAAACAATAAAACCGGGGTTGTAATTAGAATACTCCCATCGTTATTAAAGAACACTGTCATTAAAAAGCAAAGAAGATTGACATACCAAAATAGGCGCAGGCCTGAATTTCCCGCCCTGGCTTTAATTAGTCCGGCCATCCAGTGAAATACGCCAAGGCTTTCCATTACTACGGCCATGACGATGGTAGCAATAATGGTGATGGAAGCGCCACCGACTGTTTCAAAGATATACCAAAGGTCGGTAAAAGACACACTACCGCTAAGTAAGACCAGGGCCGCGCCTACAGCTGCAGAGATAACAATATTCAGGCCCCGTGGTCGCCACAGGATCATTAATACTGTAAAAAGAAAAGCAAGCAGCGTAATTAATTCTTTAACCATGGTAAAGAAACCTATATTTATTTGTTCACGGGAATATTCCTTTTAGTAAAAAATTTAAAAAAATATGTTACAATAAGGATTGACATGGAGCAACTTGACAAATTGTAACATTTTATCAATAGTGTATATCTTATGCTAATGAATAGTGGAGGCTGACAAATTTCTCTTTATGTGGGTTTAAAGAGGGAGCTTTTCTAAATAAGTAAGGACCTTGCAGTGATGACTCGGAAATGCCATTTTAAAAGCCTCGCATTTCGCAATGGTAGCCCGCAATATAATTAATAACCATTAATCAGTCCTGCTCAGTTAAAACCAGCGGACCGTTTTTGGTGATAGCAATAGTATGCTCATACTGAGCTGACAGGCTACCGTCCGCTGTTCTGGCCGTCCATCCGTTATGGTCAATAGTCAGCTCGTAGGAACCTATATTAATCATCGGCTCAATGGTAAAAACCATCCCCTCACGGAGCCTGATCCCCTTACTTGGGTGACCGAAATGGAGAACTTGCGGATCTTCATGCATGTCGTGGCCTATACCATGTCCGGTAAACTCACGCACCACGGCAAACCCATGGGCTTCGGCATGGGTTTGAATTGCATGTGACAGATAACCGAGCCGGTTGCCGGCAATAGCTTTTTCTATACCAATATAAAGGCATTCCTTAGTTACCCTGAGGAGTTTTAAAGCCTGTTCAGATATTTGACCTACCGGATAGGACCAGGCAGAATCAGCCATCCAACCATTCAGATTGACAACCATATCTATGGTGACGATATCACCTTCCCGCAGGGGAATATTAGTCGGGAATCCGTGGCAGATTTCATCATTAACTGAAGCACAAGTCGCAAAAGGATAGCCCCGGTAACCCTTTTGCGCGGCCTGCGCCCCATGTGATTGGATAAAGTCATCTGCAAACCGGTCGATTTGCATGGTCGTTATACCCGGATGGATTATTTTACGGAGTTCCCGGTGGCAGGCGGTTACTATTTTACCCGCTTCAGCAATCAGCTTAATTTGTTGTGGGGTTTTAATTATTATCAAGCTTTTTTCTCCTTTAACTTAACCTTATTGAAAACATACCTGTTGGTCAGACGCCTGTTCTCATCTCCTGAGAATGGCCGGCGGCAGGTATCTTAACAGCTGCCGTTCTATAATATAATACATTAAATTATATACTACGCCTCCAACATTGTAAAAGCACATAGTTAGTTTCAGAAAAACTTTTGCCGATATTTCTTAGCACATGTATTTATTTTAGAAAAAAGCGCAGGTAAAACGATTGTCCTGCACTCCCGGTGTAAGCGAACTGCTTAGTAGTTAGCAGTGTCACCAAACTATTGGTCAAGACACTAATAAAATGGTGAATGGGTATTGCTTTAAGAATACAAGAATAAATGAAAGGAGAAAGGTTTTTAGCAGACACATCAGATTCCTGGTTAAGACCACTGTGAAAGCGGGGCAAGGACCCCTAAGCTTGGTTCACAACACAACACTCCTCTCAGGCCAAACAGTAAAGCACGGCAGGCATTACTGGCCATTCGGAAATGGGTGAGTGTCTATAGCTTGTAGTTGAATCGATGATACTGCCTCCTATTTGTCGACAGGAGAGAAGGCTGATAAATCCGATTATTCTATGAAATCAGATTTATTTAGCTTTCGGAAACCAATTACGCAAATGAATGATGTAATTGTAGAAACACGGTATGGGAAGGTACGTGGCAGTGCTGGAGAGGGTGTGAATACATTTAAAGGCATTCCTTATGCGGCAGCACCGTTTGGCGCCAATAGGTTTCTTCCCCCACAAAAAGCTGAGCCCTGGAGCGGTGTGAGGGACGCCCTTGCCTATGGCCAGAAGGCACCCCAGGTGGCATTTCCATTAAGCAAGCTTATACCGGAGTTTACCGTTCCCGGTGAGGACTGCTTAAACCTTAATATCTGGTCCCCCGGCCTCGAGTCGGCCAGGCAGCCGGTGATGGTCTGGATTCATGGCGGCGCCTTTGAAGCCGGAACGGGTGCAATGCCTGCGTATGATGGCAGCCGTTTCGCCCGCGACGGCATTGTATGTGTGACCATCAATTATCGTCTGGGTGTCGATGGATTCCTCTATTTTGGTGAGGGAGACGCCAACCTGGGCTTGCTTGACCAAATCGCCGCCCTTGAGTGGGTGCAGGAGAATATCGCCGCTTTTGGTGGTGATCCTGATAATGTGACCATTTTTGGCGAGTCGGCCGGAGCTATGAGTGTTGGCACACTCCTATCTATGCCACGTGCCGGGGGGCTGTTTCACCGGGCCATCGCCCAGAGTGGAGCAGCTCACCAGGCAATCTCACCGGCTGCCGCGCAGCGGGTCGGTCAGTACCTAGCCGAAAAGCTTGGTGTTGCGGCAACCCGGGAGGCGATCGCGGCGGTCCCCCTTGAGCGCCTGCTTCAGGCTCAGGCGAAATTAAGCGCCGATCTTTATAAAAATCCAGACCCACAGCGCTGGGGTGAGGTAGTGCTCAGTATGCTGCCCTGGCAGCCAGTGATCGATGGGGACATCATCCCCGCGTGTCCGATAGAACGTCTTGCTGCTGGAGCTGGTGCAAATGTTGATATCATGCTTGGCACGAACGTCGATGAGTGGAGGTTGTTTTTAGTAGTCACCGGCGCAATCGAGCAGATCACCGACGAGGCTCTGGCCGGAGCTGTCGCGGCATACGGGCTGCCAGTCGAAGCGGCACTGGCTTCCTATCGCGCTGCACATCCCAACGCCAGTGCCGGCGACCTGCTCGCGGCCGTCCAGAGTGACTGGTTTTGCCGTATTCCCGCCATCCGTCTGGCTGATGCATATGCGAAGAGAAACAGGAACACCTATATGTACGAGTTTGCCTGGCGCTCACCACAGTTCAATGGACTTCTCGGTGCGTGTCATATTCTGGAGATTCCCTTTGTCTTCGATACTCTCGGCAATGGCACTGAACTGATTTGGGGAAGCAATCCTCCACAACAGCTAGCTGATATCATGCATGCCGCCTGGGTATCCTTTGCGACCAGTGGTAAATGCGGTTGGCCACAGTATGACCTCAATCGCAGGGCCACCATGCTCTTTGATACATCGCCGGAGGTCGTATACGATCCGCGAGCCGCAGAGCGGGCACTTTGGGAAGGAGTGCGTTGACAGCTTTTGTTCACTAAAATTGCCAACGTTTTGGACAACAACCTAAAGGTGACTTGGTTTTAGCCTGACAGTTTCAAATACGCGCCAAAAAGGAACCTTCCTCAATAAAGAGGAAGGTTCCTTTTTAAAAAGCCCGTAATGACTTTCACTACAGCTATTACGAATATCTACGCAACTTATGACAATCTTTCGACTGTCATAAACCATTACGACACCCGTAATAACCTTTGCTCGACTATTAAGGATACCTTAAAAGCCCATAACAATCTCGCGACCATTATAAACCTCTTAATCAAAATACTACGAGTATTTAAATTATATCGGCACCCATAATAGTCTTAGCTCGACTGATAAATATCCTTTGTGACCTGATAATAATCCAAATCGACTATTATCAAGCCTGCCAGAACACTTATCAATCTGCCCGCCGGCTAATATTGAGCCTTTCGACCCAACATTAACCTTTGGCCGACTATTACAGAGCCCTGGGACCCTGTAATAATCTTGGCTCGGCCATTACGAACCCTTGTGATTGTAGTATGTTCATCAAGACAGAAATGATACCAGGTATAATATGGTAGAATTCCCCTGTTTATTTGCATAGTTTTATAATCGTTTTTACTTAACTAATGCGCACTTCAGTATTATTTTTAATAAGTATCCGGTAAACCAGTTACACATATAGTATAATTAATAAACTAAGGTGCAATTTCTTATATACAGTGAATGTACAAGTAGATTAAAAAAGAAATTATACGTTAGAGGGGGAAGACACTAATGAAAAGGATCTTGGGAATTGTTTCGTCACAGCGTGTAGCCGGAAACTCTGAAATATTAACCAAAGCTGCGATGGAAGCAACCGGACCGGACCATAAAAAAGAGTTAATCAGATTAACAGACCTGGATATTAAGTCATGTAAGGGTTGTTATAACTGTTTGCCGCCGGATGTTCCCTGCCACATCAAGGATGACCTCAACTACCTGCTGGATAAAATCAGGGACGCTGATGCTGTGGTTTTAGCAGCACCGAGCTACTTTTTGGGACCCCAGGGCAGCATCAAAATGCTCCAGGACAGATTCCTCTCGATAAGCAATAGCTTCCAGGAATTTTCAGGTAAACATTGTATCACCATTGCCACTTACGGAATGCCCGGTGCCAAAGGCTATACTGAGGTGGCTTTAAATGTCACCGCCAGGTTTTTGAACTTGAACCTGATTGACAGCGACAGTTTTATTGGAGCAAGCCCTGCTGAAGTGCTGGAAGACCCCCGGAATCTGGACAGAGCCAGGCAGATGGGGCGGGGCTTAATAGATCCCGGATATAAGCGCACCCCTAAAGTCAGCGAGTGTCCGGTCTGTTGGAGCGATATTCTCCGTTATGACGGGTCAGCCATAATCTGCCCCTTCTGTGGTACTAAAGGTGAGATCAAGGTGGAAGAGCAGGTAGCCAGACTGGTTTTCTCCCCCCAGGCTGATCATCGCTTCAGCGACGAGGGAAGGCGGCAGCACTTCGATGTGTTTCTCAACAGAAAAAAACAGGAGTTCATTGCCAAAAGGCACTACTACAAAAAACTGCAAGCCCCCTACCTCTCTATGGACTGGTGGGTAAGCCCGCCTGGTGGCAGTAATAGTAAGTAAGTATGCTAATAACTAGACAGTAAATCTGACATAAAACGTTGTCCCACTGAAATTTGTCTCAATATCGATTCGGGCATTATGCCTGTGGGCAATACTGTGACAGGTGGCCAGCCCAAGCCCGGTGCCACCATCTTTGGTGGTAAAGAAAGGAAGGCCTACTTTATCCAGGAATTCCGAAGCAATCCCCTGTCCCTGGTCTTGTACAGCCAGGACTACCTCACCGTCATCCTGATAAGTCCTGATCGTCAGCAGACCACCGGGTGACATGGCCTCAATACCATTACGGGCCAGGTTCAGAAGCAGTTGGTGAATTTCGTTTTTGTCAATAAGCAGGTCTGGTATTTCACCTAGTTCCAGGTTAATAGATATGTCATGTTTTGCCGCACCAGCACTAAGTAAAGGATGGAGACTCTCAATCCGGGCATTTAAATTCTGCAGTTTTCTTTTTTCTGCCTGCTTTCTGGCCAGTGAAAGATACTCTGTAATAATCGCGTTAGCCCGATCTAGCTCTTCAATCATTAAATCTAAATATCCCTGTTCTTGAGCATACTTCTCCTTTCCTTTAAGAAGTTGCAGGAAACCTCTGACGGTAGTCATGGGGTTCCTAATTTCATGGCCGATACCGGCCGCCATTTCTCCTACCAGGTGCAACCGCTCTAAGTGAGCAGTTCTCATCTGGTAGCTTCTTAATTCTGTAATGTCATTAGCAATGCCAAGAACACATTCCTGATTAGTAAAAGTTATGATCACCGCTGACAATAAAACTGTGCATATTTCACCTGACTTTTTACGTACCTTTGCTTCATGATTTTTGATAATAGTTTTTTTCATAAGCGGTTCTCTAAAACTGTCACGGTCAGCTAATTCCACCCAAAGGCTGGTATCATGTATACTGAATCCAATCAGCTCTTCCCTGAAATAGCCGCTCGTTTTAAGAAGGGCTTCATTAACATCCATAAACGTACCATCATTAGTTGTTAATATAGCCATTGGAAGCGGATTAGCATGAAAAATTTTTGAGAATAGCTCTTCAGATAAACGCAAAGTCTCCTCTGCCTTCTTACGTGCGGTGATGTCCCGGACAATCATGCTTGATAATTCGCGGCCGTCTTTATCCTTAAACAGATTGGAAGTAATTTCGCCAGGAAACTTTGTTCCATCTTTATGTACCAGGATCATTTCCGTATTAAAACTTCCCGTCTTTTCTCTTTCATTTATAGCTCTCATAACCCTTGGGTCACCCAAATCTACGATACCATTCATGCCAGCAGCACATATTTCCTCTTTCGTTCGGCCAAACATCCGGCAGGCCGCCGGGTTAGCTGATAGTATTCTATTGCCTGGAGTAGTCAGTAGAATTCCATCCTGGCTGTTCTCAAAAATAGAGCGAAAACATTCTTTACTTACACGTAGTTTATCTTTATCTCTGACATGTTCGGTAACATCACTAAGAGTGAGAATTAATAAATAGACCTCACCAGACAAGTCAAGAACTGGGACAAGTGTCCAATCCCAATAAGTCACCCCCCACTCATGATGACCAGGAAAGATGAAAGGTCCGGCTAAAACCTGATAAATTTCTTTTGTCCTGACTACGTGATCAAAGATATCTTTAGTATGGGAAGGATAGAATTCAAAGTGGTTATGACCAGTAAAATCAGAGACCTTACGGAAGCATGCTTTAGCATATGCTTCGTTAACACGGATGTAATTATAATCCTTATCCATAATAACTACTAAAGGAACTGTTTGTTTAAAAAAAGCTTCCAAAATCTCTTCGGATTTTTTCCTTTTTTCGATTTCCTCTTTAAGTCTACTATTTTCTTCAACAAGCTCCTTAAGGTATAAATCCTGATCTGTTTTTGAGTAGGCCAAATGTACTCTTCCCCCAATCCAGAAAAGTCTAATGTATTTATTTAACAAAAGTTTATTTTCCCCTTCTGGGATTATGACATTTTTTGTAGAATTCAAAATATTTGTTTTAATTGCAAAAAAACTAAAACGCACCATATTAATAGGGTACTAGCACCTTCATTGTTTTCCCGCTCTTCTAAAGTTTCAATAGATAAAAAAAAATGTCCGTTGTTAAAAAATTTTAAAATTTTTTAATTGACTATCTAGCAATTTATGATAACATATAAAAAGAAACCCATATTGCGAACATGGTTCCTACCATGTGGGACAATTACAAAGAAGGAGGTGAGAAAAAATGCCTGAAGACCGTAATCTGGTCAAAGCAGTCCTTAAAGCTCTGGAAATTTTGGAAATTATGTGCAAGGAAAAAAACTATGGGGTGCGGGACCTGAGCCGAAAAGTTGGCCTCACCAGGAGTACCGTCGGCCGAATGGTTGCCACTCTGGAACATGCGGGCTATGTGGAGCAGGAACAAGAGCGGGGAAAATACCGGGCTACCTTGAAGTTATTTGAACTAGGCAATGAAGTGATCCAGCATCAGGACATCAGGGAAAAAGCCTATCCCTTAATGGAACAGATATCGACTGAAACGGAGGAAACAGTTAATTTGGCTGTTCCCTACGGTAATCAAATTTTGTACATTTTAAAGATCGATTCGCCCCATATGCTTAAGAGTACGGCCCCATTAGGGAGCCATCCTCCGTTGCATTGCAGCGCCAGTGGGAAGGTAATTTTAGCCTACCTGCCGGAGGATAAGAAAGAAGCGTTTTTACCTATGGAATTACCAGCTCTTACCCCTAATACCATTACCAGTCTTCCGGAACTGGAGGCTGAATTGGCCAGAGTACGGGCCAATGGTTATGCAGTTGATAACGAAGAATGGTCGTTAAATACCAAAGCTTTAGCGGCGCCAGTCTGGGGTTGTGGTGGTAAATTATTAGCCGCCTTAGCAATTGCCGGACCCTCGGTAAGGATGAATTCACAGCAAATAGATGACATGGTGCAAATCCTGCTCAAAACAGCAGGTGAGCTTAGTTTCAACCTTGGTTATCGAAAGCCTGCACAAAATAACATGTTACCGGATCAGGTATAAAACAGTAAAGACCGCTTATGAACACCCCGCCAAGGTATATCACTGCGGTCTTGGGCTTAGACAGACAAATTGCCTGCCTACGGGCATATTACAATAAGAAACATAACGTGTCAATTGAAATATTGAAAGGAGTATACCAATGTATAACAGTCTAAGAGAATGGTTAGCCCAAGTAGAAGAAATTGGGCAACTAAAACATATAACGGCTGAAGTGGATTGGAATCTGGAGATGGGGGCCCTGACCTACATGGTCGGCAAGCATATGGGTTCGCCCGCGCTATTATTTGAAAACATCAAAGGCTATTCCCGGGATTACCGGGTGTTATTCAATATGCTGGGGACCGGAAAAGAACGGATTGCCCTGGCGCTGGGACTTCCCACCGGGCTTACAATAACGGAGATGATCCAGGCTACCCGTGAAAAACTGAAAAAACGGATTCCCCCGGAATTTGTTGATCCTAAATCCGCACCGGTCAATGAAAACCTGCATTTTGGCGATGATGTTGATGTTCTGGAGTTCCCGGTGCCCAAAATGTGGCCGCGGGACGGAGGTCGTTATTTGGGTACCGCTGATGTTATCATCACCAGGGATCCCGAAACCGGTTGTGTCAATCTCGGTACTTACCGTCAGATGGTGCAGGGAAAAAGTGAGGTCGGTTTTTATGTATCCCCGGGTAAAGACGCTAAATTGCACCGGGAGGCCTGGTGGAAAATGGACAAGCCCTGTGAAGTAGCCGCCGTTTACGGGGTCGATCCGCTGCTCTTTTTGGTAGGATCGCAGGGCTTCCCCAAAACTATCTCTGAATATGAGTTTGCCGGTGGGATCAGAGGTAAGGCAATTGAAGTAGTTAAAGGGGAAGTTACCGAATTACCAATACCGGCTCATGCGGAAATAGTTATTGAAGGAATGGCCTACCCCAATAACAATCGCTTGGAAGGGCCTTTCGGCGAGTTCCAGGGATATTACGGGCGGCCGGAAGCTACTACCCCCATCATAGATGTCAAATGTGTTCATCATCGCCATCAGCCTATATTGACCAGTGCCTTGATGGCCGATTATCCTTCCTGTGAACAGAACTTCTTCTTCAGTATTATCCGGTCTGCCAAGATTTGGGACGACCTGGATGCTTTGGGCATTCCGGGGATCAAGGGAGTTTACTCTCACCCGGCCGCCGCGGGCGGTTTTGGCGTGGTAATTATCTCTATGGAACAACAGTACGCCGGTCATGCACCGCAAGTACTGGCCCTAGCCGCTCAGTGCCCGGCTGCTGCCTATTATACCAAATGGATTATTGCTGTGGAAGAGGATGTTGACCCAACCAATATGGACGAAGTTCTCTGGGCTATGTCTACCCGCTGCAACCCGGTCGAGGACATTGATATTCTGCGCAACACCTGGTCAACGTACCTGGATCCAACCCAAAATCCCCCTGAGGAGCGCCCATACGGCTCCAAAGCACTGATCAACGCTTGCCGGGAGCATAAATATCTTGATGTTTTCTCCGTCCGGTCACGGATTACCCGTAGTATGTACGATAGTTTAAGCCAGCGCTGGTCTGAGTTGGGATTGGATGGTGAGCCCCCGGTCATTAGGACCTTTGAAAAAGACAATATCTAGTGATTTTCATTTATTGATTAGCCAATCAAACCACATGGTAAGTTCACTTTTTGCGAGAAACTGTACTTCGTACCGGCGCATACCGGTACGAAGTACCAGCACCAATGCAAAAGATGATTAATATCACTTAAAAAGACCCACACATGCCTAAATCCCAGGACATATATTTAAGGGGGTTAATAAAATGAAAAAATTTAGATTTTTATTAGCATTAACTGCTATATTGTTCATTTTTTTAGCAGCAGGCTGTTCCGGTCAAAATAATGGTTCCGGTCAGGACCAAGAGCAAACAACTTTAGGTTTGGCTACACATGGGCCGGCTCCCTAACTAATGCCATGGGATCCGGTATAGGGACCGTGCTGAGCAAACACCTGTCCAAAGAAGTAAAAGTAGTGGCAACCACCGGACCTGCAGAGTGGTTCCCCATGCTAGAAACAAAAGAAATGGATTTAGGGGTACTTAACGACTGGGATGCCCAGAAGGGCTGGCTAGGTGAAAGTGTCTATGAACAATTATCACAGGGCAAAGGTTTTCCCTGCAGCCTGTTGACCGTTGGCACGCCGGCATTATGTGGTGTAACGGTAGCCAATGATTCCGGTATTAGAACCGGTGAGGATTTAAAAGGGAAAAGATTTGTAGTTGACTATACGGGAGCTCCCGGGGTCACCGCGCAGGCAGAAGCATCCCTGGCGAATTTTGGGCTAACCCGTGATGATGTTAAAGTTCTGTCTATGCCCAGCGCAAATGCAGGCATTCAGGCGATTACCGAAGGCCGGGCTGATGCGACCGGTTCCGGCAATATCGGTATGGGGGTAGTCTCGGAACTGGACGCCAAGAGAGGGGCAAGGTTCCTATCATATGACAACTCGCCTGAAGCGGTCAAGCGTTTGCAGGATATATACTATTCGGAAATCGTTGAGGTACAGCCCGGGCCGGCAAATATCGGGGTTCAAGAGCCTACCAATATGATGCGTTATTATTTTTATCTGGTCGGGCGTAAGGATTTATCCGAAGAAGAGGCTTACAATATTGTGAAAACCCTTTGGGACCAGAATCAGGAACTAGGCGCCATACATGTTAAATTGCAAGAATGGGCCACTAACGGTTTTGTTAATCCGATGTGCACCATTCCTTATCACCCCGGTGCTGTTAAGTTTTATCAAGAAAAAGGTGTTTGGACACCGGAGATGGAAGAGCGCCAGGCGCAGCTCCTTGCCCAAAAGCAATAAATTAGCGTTATGGTGTGGTAGCCCCTTAGTCTTCTCTAAGAAGAAGGAGGTATAAAAATGGAAAACGAATCACAGGGGCGGTTTCGGAAATTAACGGGAGTTGCACGCTATGTTCAGTTAGGCGTGGGTTTGGCTACGCCGGTTACCGCGCTGTTTTTTATCCTTGATTTACCGCTATACGTGGCGGGAATATCCCTTTTTGCACAGCAATACCTGGGCTTGTTTCTGGGCTTAATCCTGGCCTACGTTTTTATAAGCGTTCCTGCTGCCAAAAAGGCCAGTAAAAATCGGGTGCCCTGGTATGATATATTATGCGCTTGTGCGAGTTTGATCGTAGGGTTATATGTAACTATTTATTACCCCCAGTTATTAGTAACACTGGGTATTTACACTCCTATAAAAGTTATTTTCGGATTAGCGGCGATTTTAGCCGTTCTAGAAGCCACGCAGCGCCTTGCCGGTTGGCCTTTAGTGATCATCGTCACTATTTTAATTCTTTATGGGCGCTATGGATTTCTTTTGCCGGGCATCCTGGCAGGTAAAGAGCTTAACTGGCCACGTTTGATCAGTTAACTTTACCTGGGGTCAGAATTTCTTTTTGGCATTGCCCTGCAAACAGCGGCCATGATTGTTTTTAGCTTTATCCTATTTGGGCATTTTTTGTTCGGCACCGGAGGGGCATCCTTCCTGATCAATCTTGCCCAGGCTCTCATGGGACGCTTCCGGGGTGGCGCCGCAAAAATATGCATTGTCGCCAGTACTTTGATGGGCACACTGTCCGGCAGTGCCGTGGGTAACGTGGCAGCCGTGGGAGTTTTGACTATTCCCATGATGAAGCGCGTAGGATATCCTGCCCACTTTGCCGGCGGAGTAGAAGCTGTTTCCTCAACGGGTGGTTGCATTATGCCGCCGATTATGGGCGCTGCAGCTTTTATTATGGCTCAGTTTTTAGGAATTCCCTATGCCACTGTTGCCCTTGCTGCACTGGTTCCAGCCTTGCTTTACTATATAAGCATATTTATCCAAGTAGACTTGAGAGCTGCGAAAATAGGTCTTAAGGGAATGTCCAAGGAAGAAGTTCCTTCGCTGACAAAAACCTTAAAAGACGGGTGGATTTATATCATACCCGTGCTGGTGCTGCTCTTTTGCCTTTTTGCTTTGTTCCTGAGAGAGTCCGTGGCTGCCTTATATTCATTAGCAGCCTTGTTGCTGGTAGTATTATGCCGAAAAGACGTCAGGAAACAGTTAAAAAATTCATTAAATATTCTTGAGGAAACCACTCAGGGTATGTTGGAAGTAACGGTTATTTGTGCTGCGGCGGGATTGGTGGTAGGGGTAATTACCTACACCGGCTTAGGTCTATCTTTATGCCGGGTGCTTACGGATTTTGGTGGAGGTAATCTTTTGCTGTTAGCTATATTAACTGCCCTCGCGAGTATTGTTCTGGGTATGGGGATGCCGGTGACCGCTTCTTACCTCTTGCTTGCTGTTCTGGTGGCGCCTGCGATGGAGCAGTTGGGCGTACCCGCTTTATTGGCTCACATGTTTGTTTTCTACTACGGAACCCTTTCGTTCCTCACCCCGCCGGTATGTCTTGCCGCCTATGCAGCGGCCTCAATTGCCAATGCGCCAATGATGCCTACAGCCTGGCAGGCGATTAAGCTGGGTATTGCCGCATATATAGTACCTTTTATCTTTCTCTTTAAGCCAGGTTTACTTTTAATAGGGTCCACCGGTGATGTAGTATTATCAATACTTGATGGTGTTCTGGGTATTGCTGCAGTTGCCATCGGAGTGGAAGGACATTTGCGACGGGATTTAAGTATGTTAGAGCGGGCACTCTTTATCATAGCCGGGATCATTTTACTTATCCCCGGGTGGTGGAGTCGGATTGTAGGGTTTGGGTTATTCGTTTTAATCACGGTGTTTGTCTATCGAGTAGGTTTGGCAAATAAACAAAAAGAGGTTGTTAAAATCTCATAGCTTAAATAATTGCAGAGTTAATTGGGTCGATACTGTATTTTGGAGTGTACGCTGCTATATCGTTTTCTGAAGAGGGCTGCGCGCAACTAACGAACATCTATGTTGCGCTCAGCTCAACTTATACTATTTCGTTTGCCATAGGTCGACTTGATGAGGTGCTGGTTAACAAGAATTTATGTTAAAGGCTTAAGATATTAGTCGGGTCTGTAATTTTGAGTACCATTTCTAAAGGTAATCGTGTTGAGACAGCCACGCAGGGTAATAACAAATCAGGGGGAGTAAATCATGAAACTGGTCGTTGGAATATCGGGAGCAAGCGGTGCGATATATGGCATCAGGCTCCTGGAAACACTAAGGCAATGCCAGGTGGAAACGCACCTGGTAATCAGTAAAAGTGCCGGAAGAACAATTAATTTGGAAACAAACTATAAGTTGCACGAGGTGGAGTCACTGGCAGACTTCGTTTATGATAACGCAGATGTAGGGGCAGCGGTAGCCAGTGGATCGTTCAGACATGATGGAATGATTATAGCGCCTTGCTCAATCAAGAGCCTGTCCGGGATAGCGCATTCATATAACGATAATCTTTTGGTACGGGCTGCTGATGTAACCCTTAAGGAAAAAAGAAAGCTTGTGCTGATGGTCCGCGAAACCCCACTGCACCTTGGTCATCTTAGGATGCTGGTTGAATTGTCCGAGGCCGGAGGGGTAATTTTGCCCCCCATGCCTGCTTTTTACCACCGTCCCTCTAGTATTAATGATATAATCAATCAAACTGTCGGTAAAATACTGGATCAATTTAATGTGGAACACCAGTTGTTTCGACGTTGGGGAAGTGTGCCGGAAAAAAGCAGTATCACAAAGATTTGTGATGTTTTAAATGTTAGATAAAAAAGAGGGTCAACACCCCTCTATTATCCCGGTAGAACCTCGCTATGCGCACATGTTTGCTCTAAAAAAGGCAGCATGTGCGCATGTATATTTGATCTAACAACAAAGCGGTTTTGCCTTAATTCATTTAACATTGACAGATTATAATACCTACAATTAAATCTAAGATAAAGAAGCTAACACAGAGATAATTGCAGTTTAATTAGGGAGGGTTTAGCTTGGCCAAAGGTTTAATTGAACGTGGCCCGGGGATCAGAGATGGTCTAAAAGCTCTGCCGCATAGTATCAATATTAATAATGTAACAGCAGCCTTAATTGCAACAGTTTTTAGCTTAAGCGGTCCAATCATTTTATTAATTAATATTGCCAACGAAGCCCGTTTATCTGACCAACAGACTGTCACATGGCTGATGTCAATCTATCTTATTAGCGGTGCACTGATGGTCTTCCTGGCTCTCTATTACCGTCAGCCTATAGCTATTGCCTTTTCTTTACCTGGCATTATCGTAGTAGGGAACCTCATGAAAATTTTTTCATTAAACCAAATGGTTGGGGGCTATGTTTTCGCGGGGGTAATTTTACTCTTTCTTGGGGTTACCGGCCTAATTAAGACTGTTGTGAAGTATTTGCCTTTACCGATCATCATGGGGATGATTGCAGGCGCCCTGTTTGGCTATGCCATGGGAATTGTTACCTCAGTTTAAAAGGATTATATTGGAGCCGGATTAACATTATTAGCGTTTTTTATAAGCCGACTTTTTACAAAAAAAGTACCACCTCAGGCAATTGCGTTGGTTGTTGGGATAATTGTCAGTATGTTCCTTATGAAGTCCGAAATGTCATTGGGTGACTTGTCTTATGATCCTCTTTTAGTAAAACCAGATTTTAATCTTGCTGCAGTATTATCTATAGGCATACCACTGGTACTGTTGGGACTCGCTGACTTTTTAAAAGGCTATGGAATTTTAACAGCCAATTAATATGATACACCTGTTAATACAATGATTACGACTACTGGAATCTGCTCATCGATAGGCGCATTTTTCCTGGCGCCAGTATTACAGTTGCCGGTCCGGTGACTGCAATAACTTCCTGTAATGATACTGGTCCAAAAGAATTCAGATGGGTTGCCGCATTCATCAAGGGCATCATCCAGGTTTTCATTGCATTAATTGCCGGGCTATTGGTGCCTTTTTTAAGGTCCTTGCCGGCAACTGTTACCGGTGTTTTAGCTGGCCTGGCCATGGTAAGCCTGTTTATTACCGCCTTTGAGATAGCTTTTAGCGGCAAAAATAAATTCCAAATGGGCGCTTTTTTTGCATTTATTGTTGCTTACTCTAACTTTTCCTTCTACAATATAAGTTCTCCCGTGTGGTCTTTACTGATTGGTATTATTGTTTCGCTAATATTTGAAAGGGAAGACGCTAAAAACTTTTTAAACCTCAGTCATAATTAGGTGGGTAACCATATCTTGCCCAAATGTTGCGAAGAAAAAGTAATATATTAATGGTCTAGATTTATAAGTTTTTTGAATATTTTAAAATATGAAAATATTATTTTAGAATTTGAAATTAACAATAAGCAGAAAAACTGTGAAGAGTTGGTCTTAGCAAAGACCAACTCTTTTAATTCTCGTAATTATTCTTATCAGTTTTGCTGTCAATCGCTTATTTTCGGGGTTAATGCTCTGGTATGGTAGTTGCACTTAATAAAATCAACTTTAGCTTTAAAGGCAGCCGCGGAAGCCGGAGAAAGTCTAAAGCAAATATAAGGTATGGAGGGAGAGAATCAATGAAAGGCTTGCGGGATTATATCGCGCTTCTTGAGAAGAATGAAGAATTGGTGCGGATCAAGAAGGAAGTGGACTGGGATATCGAATTAGGGGCAATCAGCCGCCGGGTATACGACCAGTACGGCCCGTGCCTTATGTTTGAGAATGTCAAAGATTATCCAGGTTTTTCAGTCATCAACGGTGAATGTGGCACCTGGCGGCGGGTAGCGCTGGCGATGGGACTGGATGCAGACACACCGTTACGGGAGATTTACAAGGTGTATGAAGAGCGGATCCAAGGGCGCGTTCAGCCAAATATCGTTGATCGTAAAGACGCCCCCTGCAAGGAAAATGTCTTTACCGGAAAAGATGCGGAC
>JAQVGZ010000099.1 GCA_028696455.1 Desulfotomaculaceae bacterium
TACAGTCAGGGTTTCCAGCCCATCTTTAGTAACCAAATAGGTATTTTCAATCCCTACGGCGCCGTCCGGAAAAGTGAATTTGGGCTCCAGGGCGAAGACCATGCCTTCCTCCAGGGGTGTTTCAAATCCGTGCCCGATTACTGGTAATTCATCCAGCTCGATGCCGATGCCATGACCGACAAACGCCAAAGGCGTCGGAAAGCCTGTAAAGTGCTTGCTAAAGGCACTTTCGCCGGCTATTTGCAGGGCCAGGTCGTGCAGCTTGCCGCAGGCCACTCCCGGCTTTGCCAGTTGCTTCATCTGCTCCAGGATGTCCACTGCCACCGCATAGGCCTGGACCAGGTGGTCCGGCAGCTTTCCAATACAAAAAATCCTGGTTTGGTCCAGCATGTAGCCGTCCAAAACAAAGCCGTAGTCTACATAAATAGATTCGTTCCGGCCAATCAGCTTCTTGCTGGCCCCCTGCGCAAAAGCCGGACAGACTCCTTTGCCCCCGACAGCTCCCCAGAAATAACTGGGATCGGTATTGTGGCCTGAGACTACATGAGTTTGCGTCAAAACCTGATTGAACCCCCGTATTCTCATTAAACCAGGGTGGCCTTTTTCTCTGGAAAATGCTTCAATCATTCCGGCCAACTTTAGCTCGGATATATTCTCTCGCAAATTATCCCTGATAAAAGAAAAAGCCTCAAAGTGTATTTCAGCCACATCTTTCAGTATTTCCAGTTCGTAAGGCGATTTGACCATGCGCACCGTGCGAATCAGTGGACTGACATCGACTATATGAGCCGGACTAACGAGCTTCTGATAACTCAGGTACAGGTTTGCGGGCAGCACATCCATCTCGAATCCCAACATTTTGAAGCCGCCGTAACCATAAGTTTGCAGGACCGTCAGCATTTTTTTGAGACTGTCCAGATATACGATATTATCCAGGGCAGACTCTTGTTTGGCCCGTTCGTAGCTCTTTTTGACCATTAGTACCGGTTTGCCCTCAGCCGGCACAAACAGATGGGATTGCTGGATGGTCCCGGAAAAGTAAAAAAGGTCGGCGTTTTGCACAATGATAACCCCATCAATGCCCTGTTGCCTTAATTTATCCTGTAGTTTGGCAACTCTTTGGTCAAGCTCAAATTTCGGAGTATAACGCATAGTAATATACCCTCCCGATTATTTAAATGAATAAACTTATTTATACAAGAATACTAAAAAAGCCTGCTATAAATAAAAATTTTGCCAGAGTCAATCTATCGAAAAACGTCACAGAACACATTCCGTGACGTTCTCTAAAAAGGATAAGCCGCTAAAATTCTGCGCCCATTTCTTTTTGGGGGGAGTTTTGCCGAATATTCCTATTTTTTATTATCTTCGAGTAAAGATACAATACCCACTACCTTTTCCACATCAATAACAAAACCAATGCCTGTGCCTGGTTTTTGCAAGTTCCCTGCTTCGACAATAGCTTGTAACACTTCATTAGTTTTATCTTTATGTATTAAAGTTAGTATTATTTCTTTTTCTGGTTCTATGGCAATTCCCAGCAGCTTTTTCTGTTCGTGTATGCCCACACCGCGTCCGTGCAAGATAGTGCCACCCCTGGCCCCGGCGCGTTTAGCCGCGTTAACGATTTTTTCCGCCATACCCTTTTTAATAATCGTTACTATCAACTCGTGATCCCTGCTCATCTTCATTATCCAACCTCCTCCCTCCATACATTATTCCTAGTAATAATACCGATAATATTGGCGCTAGAGTAGCTAAAGCGATTAATCCAAATCCTTCCATTAGCGGGTCCCTGCCTGCTGTGCCGGAGGCTATCCCTACAGCCATAGCCATAATGAAAGTAGCCGTCATGGGGCCTGTAGCTACTGCACCTGAATCAAAGGCAACCGAAATAAAGGTAGGTGATGAATAACGAATAGTGATTAAAGCCAGCAAATATCCTGGAGCAAGTATATATAAGAGCGGTAAGCCGAATATTATCCGGGTCATGGCAAAGCTGTAGGCGATGGCCACCCCTGCTGACAAAGTATACAGCATTACCCGCTGACTAACAAGTCCTCCGGATACTTTCTCTACTTCATAATTTAATACACGCACGGCCGGCTCGGCCAATGTTACGACTAAACCCAGCATTATGCCAATGGGAATGGCCACCCAGTTATTTTCTAATCTGCCAATTTGTTCTCCCAGTAAAGTACCGGTAGGCAAAAAACCCACATGGACACCCTGAAGAAACAGCGAGAGCCCGATAAAAGATAAGAACATACCCACTAAGATGCGTTTGATTTCCTCCCAGGGTAGCTTAAGTAAAAAGAATTGAAATAAAAGAAAGATAACTAACAGAAGGGAAAGAGATATAGCTACTTCCAAAAAAACTTCCGAAATACCTTCTAATACTATGATATCCTTCATCCATATATCACACCCAACAACATTAATGCTATTACCGGACCTATTGAGGCGAGGCCTACAAAGCCAAAGCTGTCGCTCATGGTGCTTTTACCGCCTAATACAGACGTTAGCCCTACTCCAAGAGCAATAATAAAGGGTACTGTCATTGGCCCTGTGGTTACGCCGCCCGAGTCAAAAGAAATAGGTATAAAATGAGGGGGTACGAAAGCGGATAAAACGAAGACAGTCAAATAGCTACCAATTAATATATAACTCATTGGTATGCCCAGTAGCACTCTTGCTGCGGCGATAGTCATAAATATACCTACACCAACCCCAACAAAGGCGATAAGTATATTTTTTGATATATTGCCGCTGGAAACAGACTCAATTTGGTGTGTTAACACACGAATATCCGGCTCAGCCACAGTGATGGCTATACCCAGTGCAAAAGTAAAAAATAACAATAATATGAAAGAACCTCGCGCAGGAAGTTCCGAGCCAATAGTCTCTCCCAAAGGTAATAAACCAACCTTTACTCCAATAAGAAACAATCCTAATCCAATTGTCACCATTACTGCGCCAATAATGAATTGAAGGACTATAGGACCGGGCCTTTCAAACAGGATTAATTGTAAGGTAACAACCAGCACCGCAATGGGCAATATGGAAGTCGTTACTTCTTTAACCACATCTTTTATATCGTCCATTCATCCACCTCACTATAATTATTTTATAAACAAGGGTTCTGTATTGTTCAGTATGTCAGTTAATATAATTTTTCCTTCAAGTATTTCTAAAGCACGCTTTGTTTTTGGATCATTGATGCTAAGAAAAGTTTGACTTTCCAATTTCCTGGTTAAGGTTAGCCATTTACTAAAGATACCTACTTTGTTTTTAGCTGCTGTTCTCCAGTATTCGCGATACTCATTCATTTTACCCGCGGCAGTAATAATATCTTTGGCAGCTAAAGCCAGTCCGGTATTCTTATCATTTTTCCAGCGGCGGGCTAATGCAGCTAGTACTAAAAAAATCTCAATGCTTCCATTAATATTTATCAGGTTTTCCAGATCACTGTTGCAGCAATCCTTATTTTTATATACATAGGAGACCTGCTCCGGATTTAATTCACCTCTCTCAACTAATCTCGTTAAAGCAATTAACGGGTTCTTACCAAGATAACGCGATTTTCCATGTATCTTACCGTCAGCGCCACGATACCGTGTTTCCAGGTAAGCGTACTTTTCATTGTTTATTTTTTTCCATCTAATAAACATATACATACCCTTTTGGTTGTTGTTTTCAATTAGTTATATTATAAACTGTAGTGACTATTAGGGTCAACAAATAGTGCCTAATCTTAAAAATACATATTTTTATTAATTTTGCAAAATCATTTGGCAACGCCGGAAAATTTTAGATATAGAGCATGGCTACCCTGGAGTATAATTTAAATTTTTAAGATTAATACTATAAAAAAATATGGAGGCGAAGAATATTGGATAAAATTTCAACTGCAGAGATGCTACAACTTCGGGAATTGATGCAAATGGAAACTAATGCAGTGGCCAAAGCAAAGGGAACACAAGCTTTAATAAAGGACGATGAATTACTAACCCTGGTTAAAAGCGGTATTCAAGCTTCTGAAGCAAGAATAAAATCCCTGCAAAGGTTTGCCAGTGAAAGAGATATGGTTTCCACAATGGAGGTGCAATAATGGCCAACTTATTGCAAAATATGCTAGGAAATACCGATGGGATTAAGATTAATGATCAGGTTATCGCTAATGATGCCTTAATGGGTATGAAAGGCGCTTCTGCAGCTTATCTTGGTGCAACACTTGAATCCGCTACTCCGGAAGTCAGAAGAATGTATAGTGAATTTTTAACCCAATGTGTTTTGGCCCATGAAGGCATGACTGCATTAGCTGTAAAGAAAGGTTGGTACAAGCCGTATCTAACACCCCAGGAACAAATAACTGAAGCTTACAAGCAATCTGAATGGATTCTAGGTGTAAATGCTTAAATAATAACCCTGATCCAGAAAAACAACCCCGGTTCCTGCCGGGGTTGTTTTCGAAGTGGAACCTGTGGAAGATAAAAATGTGTCCGATTCATTCATTACCAAATCACCCAATGATTAAATGCTCCTTGATGTAATGGTACCTGTCTTCAGGGTTCTTTTTGTGGAATAGCAGCATTAGTGTTACTAACCCAATGCGCCCGATAAACATAAGAAAGATTATTACTGCCTTGCCTGCCGTACTTAGTTCAGCTGTTATACCCAGGGAAAGGCCGGTGGTGCCGAAAGCTGAACAGGTTTCAAATATAATCTCCAGAATAGTTGCATCTTCAAGTGCCGAAAGTAAAATCACAGAACAAAAAACAAGAGACAATGCTATAAAAAATACAGCATATGCCCGCATAATATCCTCATGGAAGAGCTCCCGGTGGAATACTTTTACACTTGTTTTACCACGAATAATTGCCATCATGCTGGTTATTAGCACAGCCAGGGTTGTAGTGCGAATACCACCGCCGCAGCTGCTGGGAGAGCCTCCGGTAAACATCAGTAGGCAGAAAAACAACAGGGTGGATTGTTGAAAGACGCTGACATTTATAGTACTTAATCCTGCACTGCGCGTAGTCAGTGACTGGAAAAGAGCAACAGAAATTTTCTGGTGCCAGGGCATACCGATCATGGAGCTGTTAGATTCAGCTGCCAGGACCACAATAACACCAGCAATAAACAGGAGGCCATAGACAATGGTGGTCAATTTAGTGTAAAGGGAAAACTTAAACCGGCTTAAACTGCGCCTGGTCCTGATGTTGGAATAGAGTTCCAGCAATACCGGAAAGCCTATAGCTCCCGCAAATATCAGTAAAAATATAACACCCTGTACCACATAATCCTGACTGAAGTCCTGCAGGCTATTGCCGAACAGATCAAACCCGGCATTGGTAAAGCCTGATACACTATGAAAAAAACCCATACCGAGGGCACTTAAAAAAGGCATTTTTAAATTGCCCCAGAAGTGGGCGGTTAGAAAGAGCGTGCCTAATAGTTCAAAAACAAGAGCAATAATAAAGATAAAGAGCATCAGTTTAACCATGCCCTCCAGGGAAGTCTGATTCTGGTCAACCCTGATCATCATCCGTTCCCGAAGGTTAATCTGATCGCCGCGCAGCACATATATCATCGTTCCTATCGTCATGATCCCGATTCCCCCGAAATGCAGGAGAAAAAGCAGGAATCCCCGACCGGTAATACTGAAAGTATCACCTGTGTTAACTACGGTAAGCCCGGTAACGCTGATGGCACTGGTTGCTGTGAAAAGAGCATCGATAAAACTAAGTTTGACCCCCGGATTGAGTGAAATGGGAAGGCTAATCAACAAAGTACCTAAAACAGTAAAGATCAGGTACCCTAGCACGATTAACTGCGCTGGAGACAATTTTATCTGTAGTTCTTTACTTTCCAATTTTTTGTTGCGCACCTCAAAAACTCCTATCCATGTAGCAGTTTTTACCTATGTCTTCCTCATTCTACTAAATATAACGTGGTTTGACCATTTCGACAACACAAAAATAAATGAGGTAAAAAGAAAACGTCCTTTTGGTTTCACAATCACATTATAGGCCAACAGATGAATTAAAGCACAGCTCAAAATGGAATTACCTGTATACAATTAACTGCAACTGCTATATGCCATAAGGGGGAAATGTTAAATCGCCTGCTATACTGAGCAGGTTTTTTATTTGGTCCAGTCGTGATCCCCCCGTGGTCATGCTTGAAAAACGAAAGACCGTCTACTAATGTAGACGGTCTCTTACCCTAAGTTATACAGGGATTTACTGCTTATGGAGGCGACACCCGGATTCGAACCGGGGTATAAAGGATTTGCAGTCCTCTGCCTTACCACTTGGCTATGTCGCCGAATAAATGGAGCGGAAGACGAGATTCGAACTCGCGACCCTCGCCTTGGCAAGGCGATGCTCTACCACTGAGCTACTTCCGCATATACATCATTATAAGATATTTAAAAGTATTTGTAAAGGTGGTGCCACGGGTCGGAATCGAACCAACGACACGCGGATTTTCAGTCCGCTGCTCTACCAACTGAGCTACCGTGGCAGAATATGGCGGAGCTGACGGGAGTCGAACCCGTGTTCTCCTGCGTGACAGGCAGGCATGTTAGGCCTCTACACCACAGCTCCGCATTATCATCGCCATGTCATTGTATTTGTGCCGACATCGCTGACGTTTATTAGTATACATAAATTTAGGCTTGAAGTCAAATAAAAATTTAAGGGTAACGATAACTTTTTTACTTCGGCATAGAGCCACTTTGAAGCAACCGGACTAATTACGCTTCGGCCGGGCAAAGGTGAGGATGGCCTCCCGGACGAGCTTTGCCGCTAAAAGTGATGTTCGCTCAGACTGGTCATAGGGAGGGCTTACTTCTACCAGGTCGAAGCCCACCACATGTGCGCCCTCCAGCATATAAACAGCCTTGAGGATGTCCGCGGCCGTACAGCCGCCGGGCTCTGCCGCGCCGGTACCGGGGGCAAAGGCCGGGTCAACCACGTCAATATCCAATGATACATAGACTGGCCTGTCACCGAGCTTTGCAATAAGCTTCCGCAAGGGGGTGAGCATCTCGTTCGGATACAGGTTGGTGTTGTCGCGGGCAAAGGAGAATTCTTCCCTGGTACCGGACCTGACCCCAAATTGATGGAGGTTGCGGCCGCCAAGCACTTCTGAGACACGCCGCATTACCGTAGCATGAGAGTATTTTTGCTCAAGGTACTCCTCCCTGAGGTCGGTGTGGGCGTCAAAAACAATTACCGCCAGGCGCGGGTAGACTCTGGCCATCTCCCGCACCACAGCCAGGCTGATTAAATGCTCGCCGCCCAGCACCAGGGGAAATTTGCCATCTGCCAATATGTTGCCTATCACCAGACCGATACGCCGCAGACACTCCCTGGTCGAGCCAAAGGGCAGGGACACATCACCCGCGTCATAAAATTTATAATCACCCAACTCCCGGTCCAGGTCGACGCTGTACTCTTCCAGCCCGTAAGATACCCGGCGAATTTGCTGGGGGCCGAACCTTGTGCCCGGCCTGAAACTCACCGTGAGTTCCATAGGTGCTCCCACCAGGACCAGTCCGGACTCCTCATAGCTTTCGGCGCAGCCCATAAATCCAGCCTGTTTTTCTACCAGGTCCAGCAAGCCTTCCCCTCCCTTCCTGCTGCGATTCGCT
>JAQVGZ010000100.1 GCA_028696455.1 Desulfotomaculaceae bacterium
GGAGTTGATTATTTTTGAAAGAAGCTGTTCTGCGGTTACTCAAGGAACACCAGCCTGAATATGTGTCTGGTGAAGAGCTATGCAAAGTCCTTGATGTTACCCGGACTGCTGTGTGGAAGCATATTCAGACATTACGGGAGGATGGGTACGATATCGATGCGCGCCCACGCGTTGGTTATCTGCTCGTAGGTATACCTGATCGACTGTACGCTGAGGAGATCTGTAACGGTCTTACCACAGAATTTATTGCACGTCAAGTGTTTTACTTCAGCAGTCTTTCCTCAACAAACGATTTGGCTAAAAAACTGTCTAGCAATGTGGTTGGGGTAAGTAACGGGTCTATAGTGGTAGCTGAGGAGCAAACCGGAGGACGTGGACGGTTAGGACGTAAGTGGTTTTCTCTTAAATACAAGGCCATATGTTTTTCTCTAATTTTATATCCACCTGTTAACCCTTCCGAAGCATCTCAGGTAACTATGGTTACAGCTGTTGCCCTAGCTATTGCTATTAGGAAGGAGACAGGTGTGCGTGTAGGAATCAAATGGCCAAATGATCTACTGGTAGGCGGCAAAAAGCTCTGCGGCATACTTACTGAATTGGGAGCCGAAATTGATAAAATTAATTATTTAATTGTGGGGGCAGGAATAAATATCAATCAGGAGCCAGGTGAATTTCCGGAAGATGTACGGGATACTGCAACTTCACTAAAGATAGAAATGGGAGTTACTGTAAACCGGGTCAAATTACTGCAGGCCATCCTAATAGAGTTTGAGCAGTGGTATAAAATCTGGCTTGAACAAGGGTTTCCTAAAATTCTAACAAAGTGGAAGGAACTGACTGTTTCTTTGCAATGCCCTGTCCGTATAAATGCTGTAGACAGGTCCTGGGATGGTTGGGCAGTAGATGTTGATCAGGATGGAGCTCTATTGCTCCGGCTTCCGGATGGCCAGCTACAGAGAGTAGTAGCAGGTGATGTTTCACTGCGAATTTAAAGTTGTGTCTTTTTTTTGGACCAATTACTCTTAACTATTATTATACATCAAATTCACGTATTGTGTCTTTGACCAAGGGAAGCTTTTTTAGTCAGTTAAGGGACTACTTGGTTTCTCCGCTGAGATTATTGTTAAGTAATTTTAATTGTAATTTTTACTCAGGGGGCTCAGATCTATGCCAAAGCTTTCTGCCCGTGATATCACTATAACTGCAGTTTTTGCCGCCCTGGCAGTGGTAGCCGCCAGGTTAGTTATCCCTGGTCCCGTTCCATTTAGCCTTCTACCTTTTGTGGTGATGTTGGCAGGCGGTCTATTGGGAGCCCGTCTAGGGGCTTTAAGCATTATAGTATATACATTGCTAGGCTTGATAGGGCTTCCGGTTTTTGCAAGCCCGCCTTTCGGAGGTCCAGCGTATGTATTACAACCTACCTTTGGTTTTATATTGGGTTTTGTTGCGAGTGCCTATTTAATTGGAACCCTACTTAATAACAATAAACAGAGCGGAGTTGTGCGCTATTTTTTTTCGATGCTAGCGGGTGTGGTAGTTTATTATGTGATTGGGTTGCCTTATATCTATATTATATTGAACTACTACCTCAATCAAAACGTTTCGATAGCATATATAGCGGCTATAGGCTTTACTCCCTTCATTTTGCTTGACTTGGTGAAGGCTGCCGCCGCGGCGGCACTGGCCAGGGCAGTTTACCGAAGGTTGAGTGCTTATGGTATAGATAATAGCCCTGCTGGTAGCTAGGCCACGTTATCAACAAGAGATGTAATAAACGTACCAGTAACCACTCTGGTAAAGGTTGCGCCTTGTCGGACTCTTTGGTAGAATTATAATGTGGTAATTTAGTAGAAAGTGGGGACGGGTATGATCCTGGTCTTTGATGTTGGTAATACAAATATTGTTTTGGGAGTGTTCCGGGGCAATGACTTGATTGCGGATTGGCGCATATCCACGAGGCGAGAACGGACCGCAGATGAATACGGGATCATGCTTAAAGAGTTGTTTTCTATTTCTAAAATAGAGATGAGTTCAATCAAGGCTACTGTTATTTCTACAGTGGTTCCTCCACTGACTTTTACGTTGGAGAGAACCTGCCATAAGTACTTTAATCTTGCACCATTGATCGTTGGTCCAGGTATTAAGACCGGGCTACCGGTGAATTATGAAAACCCTAAAGAAGTCGGAGCAGATCGGATAGTAAATGCAGTGGCAGGTATAGAGCAATATGGCTGCCCATTGATTATAATTGACTTTGGTACAGCCACTACTTTTTGTGCAATTAATCATAAAGGCGAATACTTGGGTGGCGCTATCGCACCGGGTATTGCAATATCTACTGAAGCGCTTTTCACACGGGCTGCCAAACTACCCAGGGTTGAACTGGTTAAGCCGCCTTCCGTAATCGGAAAAAATACCGTTATAAGCATGCAGTCTGGTATATTTTACGGATTTGTTGGCCAGGTTGATGAAATTATCAAACGGATGAAAAAAGAATTGGGGGAGAATGCAAAAGCTGTCGCAACTGGCGGTATGGCCAGGCTAATTGCTCAAGAAAGCAAAGAAATTAGCCATGTAGATCCTTTCTTGACACTAACCGGGCTACGTCTGATTTATGAGAGGAATTTACAAAGATGAAAATTGGTTCTATAGCATTGGCCAACCCGGTCATTTCTGCCCCGATGGCAGGTATTACCGATAAAGCCTTCCGGATATTGGCCAAAGAAGCGGGATGTGGCCTGGTCTGCACCGAAATGGTGAGCGACCAGGCTCTTTTATATGGAAATCCCAAGACCTGCAGAATTCTTAATATATCAGGCGAGGCTTATCCGGTAAGTGTACAGATATTTGGATCTAACGCGGATTATATGGCAAAGGCAGCAGAAATAGCGGAAAGCCGCGGTGCTGATATTATTGACATTAATATGGGATGCCCAATGCCCAAGATTGTGAACAATGGTGAGGGAGCGGCTCTTATGCGGGAGCCGGAGCGGGCTGCTGGAATTGTCCGGGCAGTGGTCAGTTGTGTAAGTGTTCCGGTAACGGTTAAAATGCGCAAGGGATGGGATGAGAAATCTGTCAATGCCGTTGAATTAGCTAAACAGGTGGTAGACGCAGGTGCAGTTGCCTTGACTGTTCATGGCCGTACCCGGTCACAGTTTTACGGCGGAAAGGCTGATTGGGAAATTATTGCGGCAGTGAAAGGGGCAGTTGCGGTGCCGGTTATTGGAAATGGCGACATCTGGCAGCCTGCGGATGCTTTGTCGATGATAAATCAAACCGGTTGCGACGGAGTCATGATTGGTCGCGCCGCTTTGGGTAACCCTTGGATTTTTAAACAAACGTTAAATTTTTTAAGAACTGGAGAATTATTGCCCGGTCCCACGCTGGAAGATCGGATTACAATGTCGCTTCGGCATCTGAGCCTGCTTATTGAATATAAGAGTGAACAGGTTGCGGTTCGGGAGATGCGCAAGCATGCGGCTTGGTATACTAAGGGGCTACCAGGTGCGGCAAAACTGAGGGATATGATTAACAAAGCCAGGTGTAAAGAAGAGTTGCAAAAAATATTAAATTCAACGTTGAATTTATCTTGCGTAGGATAGCTATTTTTGCTAACATTTGTATGTGTATACTTATATATTTTATGTACAGATTTAAATAAGAAGTGGTGGGGTTTGAGTATGGTGAGTCACCCATTTTAAAAGATAATGCTCAGCAAAGATTAGGAGGCTGCGTGTTTGCAAAGATTTGCCTTTATACTTCACCCTTCAGATGCAGAAGATGTGGCTAGAAAGTTTATAATTGCCAAGTTCATGCCCGACATGTTGGTCGAGCGCTCATTTGCTATGTTGCCTTCTATGAAGGTTTCTCACATCAGAGGGCTTCAATCGCCATACACGGAGGCGGAGGGGTGGTTTATTGCCTGTCCCCTGACTGCCAGGATGATGATGAGTTTACCCGTGCCCTACGTTTTAAATAAGATTATCCAAGGTGGCCGCATTGCTGAAAAACTTGGTGCAGGAATATTGGGCCTAGGTGCTTTTACTAAGATTGTTGGTGATGCAGGAATTACAGTAGCTAAAAATTTAAATATTCCCGTGACCACCGGAAATAGTTATACGGTTGCAACAGCTATTGAATCAGTTCGTGAAGCAGCCCGAATGATGGGACACGACTTAAAAACAGCAAGAGTAGTGATCCTGGGCGCCACGGGTTCAATTGGCCGGGTTTGTGCTCTGATTCTGGCCCGGGAGGTAAGCAATATGACCTTGGTAGCTCGTAACGAGCGTAAGTTGGAGGATTTGGCGGCGAAAATATTGTATGACACCGGGTTGGCAGTAAGAGTTGTATCAGATAGTAAAAAAGCGCTTCAATCAGGAGATATTATTATAACAGTGACCAGCGCTCTTGATACTTTGATCGAGCCTGAAGATCTCCAGGCAGGCGCTGTTGTTTGTGATGTATCGCGGCCACGAGATGTGTCAAAACGCGTAGCGGAAGTGCGTGACGATGTGCTGGTTATTGAGGGAGGGGTTGTAGAAGTTCCTGGTGATGTTGAATTTAATTTAAATTTTGGATTCCCGCCTAAGATGGCCTACGCTTGTATGGCGGAGACCATGATCTTAGCTTTGGAAAAACGTTACGAAAGCTTTACCCTTGGCCGGGAATTAGATATTGGAAAAGTTGAAGAAATCGCAGCCCTTGCAAAAAAACACGGCTTTAAACTGAATGGTTTCCGCAGCTTTGGTCGTGCAGTTACCCCGCAAGAGATTGAAATGATCAGGCTTCGTGCCAGTAAGGAAGCTTCTATTAGTAATAATACAATTATACCGGTCAATCCATAGGTAGATGGCCTTGACAAAAATGTACAGCCTTTTTATAATGTCACTAATGTGTTTAGCCGTATCAAATAATCTTACATTATTACTAAGCACTGCAAAAGAATTGCTTTTGCAGTGCTTTAAATGTAGTATGGGGGTTTTTTCTCTTTGTATTATGTATATAAAAAATCATTAAACATATATTGTTTGGTAAGGTTATTCCAGTAATAAGGAGACTGTGCTGATGAAAGAAAAGGAAGTAATCTTAACGGTCGATGGACTTAAGAAACTCGAGGACGAGCTTGAGTATCTAAAGTCAGTAAAGCGAATAGAAGTTGCCGAGCGAATCAGGCAGGCTATTGCTTTTGGTGATATCAGTGAGAATTCAGAATATGAAGATGCAAAAAATGAGCAAGCTTTTACTGAGGGGCGTATTTTGACACTAGAAAAGATGCTGCGCAATGCCAAAGTTATTGATGATGAGAATATTGGCACTGAGGTGGTATCAATTGGTTCAATGGTCTTGCTGAAGGATCTAGAATTTGGTGATGAGTTTGAATATACCATAGTAGGTTCTGCAGAAGCCGACCCAGCTGCAAATAAAATATCAAATGAGTCTCCGGTAGGCAAGGCTATCTTGGGGTTGCCTAAGAATAGTATAGTAGAGGTCGAGGTGCCCGCAGGGCAACTCAAGTATCAGATTATTGACATTCTAAAGAAGGATTAACCGGAGGTTGGTTAAATGCTAGATGAAAAGTACACAAAGACAGTTAACAAGGCAGATAATGAAAATTATCAACCTGAAGAGTTAAATGAACTAATGCGTATACGAAGGGAAAAACTTGCTGAATTACGTGACAGGGGTATTGAGCCGTATGGCAGCCGTTTTGAGCGCACATATATGGCAAGTCGTATTTTAGCTAATTTTGAGGACATAGAGAACAAAAAAGTAATCATATCGGGTAGAATTATGTCCAAGCGTGGCATGGGTAAAGCAACTTTTGCTCATATTCAGGACAGTACCGGCCAAATTCAAGTCTATGCCCGATTAAATAATCTGGGTGTGCAAGCGTACGAAGTTTTCAGTAAACTGGATATTGGTGATATTATAGGTGTGACTGGGAATGTCTTTAAAACCCGTATGGGTGAAGTGACAGTGGCAGTGGAAGAGTATAAGTTACTATCCAAGTCCCTGCGTCCCTTGCCAGAGAAATGGCATGGTCTAAAAGACGTGGAAACTCGTTATCGGCAGCGCTATGTAGACCTTATTGTAAATCCAGAGGTTAAAGAAGTTTTTGTGTTGAGAAGCAAGATTATTCGCTCTATTCGCAGTTTCTTAGACAACCGTGCCTTTCTCGAAGTGGAGACCCCAATGATGCATAGTATTGCTGGTGGTGCAGCGGCAAGGCCCTTTATTACCTATCATAATACTCTGGATATGAATCTATATTTAAGAATTGCCCCGGAGTTGTATTTGAAGAGGCTGATTGTTGGTGGTTTTGAAAAAGTTTATGAGATAAACCGCAATTTCCGTAATGAGGGAATTTCTACTAAGCATAACCCTGAATTCACCATGATTGAGTTATATCAAGCCTACGCTGATTACAATGATATGATGAATCTGACAGAGGAGTTGATTTCTACTGTTTCCCTGGAGGTTTTTGGTAGCGCCCAAATTAAATACCAGGGGACTGACATTAATTTAGCCCCCAAGTGGGCAAGATTGCCGATGATTGAGGCGGTGAAGATATACTCAGGGCTTGACTTTAGCAAGATAAAGACCGCCGATGAGGCAAAAGATGCTGTAAAGGCAGCAAAGATTGACTTGGATTTGGCAACCTCAGATACATGGGGTTCCGTTTTAAACAAAGTATTCGAGGAGACTGTGGAGCCAAAGTTAATTCAGCCTACCTTTATCATGGACTATCCAGTAGAAATTTCCCCATTGGCCAAACGTAAAATTGAGAATCCTGAGTTGACCTATAGATTTGAACTGTTTATTTACGGGCGAGAGATGGCCAATGCCTTTTCTGAACTGAATGATCCGGTAGACCAGAAGAGTCGCTTCTTAAAACAGGTAGAAAAAAGGAAAACCGGGGATGAGGAAGCACATATGATGGATGAAGATTATATTAATGCTCTGGAATATGGAATGCCGCCGACAGGTGGTTTAGGCATCGGTATCGACAGGCTGGTAATGCTTTTAACAGACTCGCCTTCAATTCGTGATGTTATTCTATTTCCGGCTATGAGACCGCGTGACTAATTAGTGAATTTTGTTTGACATTATCTAATCGATCATGTAAAATCTAATTCTAGCTGTAACGATGCCAAACTGATGTTAACAATATTGTGAATGGGGTTGGCTATTTATAATTCGCAAAAACCCTTGACATGGTTGAATAACAATGATATGATAATCATTGGCTGTAATGAGGATTGATTAGGAAAGCGGTCTTTGAAAACTAAACAGTGGAATGGATGGAAACACATGACTCTCGTCGAAGCGAAAGCTAAAGCGAGTAGTAATTCCGAATCAACAAATAACGAGCCAAAAAATCAAACTTTTATAATA
>JAQVGZ010000021.1 GCA_028696455.1 Desulfotomaculaceae bacterium
CGTGCAATTCTAATACTCCCCTTCCCCATTGTTAACACGGGATGTTGCCATGCTTTTTTCTGGGTCTGGTTTCTTGCTTGGTGGAAAAGTTGTTCAGGGCATCAATGATGGTAGCACGTGTGTCGCGTGGGTCAATGACATCCGTTACAAAGCCCTTCAAACTGGCAAAGTATGGATTAGAAAACTGGCTCTGGTAATCGGCAACCAGTTTCTTCCGCACTTTCACCGGGTCTTCGGCTTCTGAAATCTCTTTACGATTGAGAATATTAACAGCGCCTTCTGGTCCCATCACAGCAATTTCTGCACTGGGCCAGGCATAAACGGCATCCGCGCGCAAGGAACTGCAACACATGGCAATGTAAGCGCCACCGTACGCTTTTCGCACAATAATGGTTATCTTTGGCACAGTGGCCTCGGAATATGCATAGATTATTTTCGCCCCGTGCCGGATTACCCCCCCATATTCCTGGTCGACACCCGGCAGGAAACCAGGAACATCCATAAAAGTAATGATAGGAATATTAAAGGCATCACAAAAGCGAACAAAACGGGCAATCTTGTCAGAAACATTTATATCCAGGCTGCCGGCCATAACACAAGGCTGATTGGCCACAATACCTGCTGACCGGCCGTCAAAGCGGGCAAATCCCACAACACCATTTTGAGCATAGTATGGTTGAACCTCTAGATACTGGCCAGCATCAACAACTCCGCGGATAATTTCGCGAATGTCGTAGCCTTTATTTTGGTCATCAGGCAGGACCGTCATCAAAGCCTCCTGGCTGATTAATGGTTCCTCAGACGCAAATACAGGGGCCTCCTCCAGGTTATTGGAGGGAAGATAACTAAGCAAGACGCGTATGGTACGCAGACACTCAGCTTCGTTGCCGGATATAAAGTGAGCCACACCGCTTAACCGGTTATGAGTAGCGGCGCCACCTAGTGTTTCCATACTCACTTTTTCACCAGTTACTGCCTTGATCACCTGAGGTCCCGTAATGAACATCTGGCTGATTCCAGAAACCATAAAAATAAAGTCTGTAAGTGCGGGAGAATAAACAGCCCCCCCGGCACAGGGACCTAAAACAGCTGATATTTGAGGAATTACTCCGGAGGCCATGGTATTACGAAAGAAAATTTCACCATAACCGTTTAGGGCATTGACACCTTCCTGAATCCGGGCGCCACCTGAGTCATTCAGACCAACTACCGGGGCGCCCGTCTTCATAGCCATATCAATAACCTTGCAAATCTTGGCCGCATGCACACGTCCCAGCGAACCTCCGGACACGGTAAAGTCCTGAGCATAAACATAGACTTTCCGACCATCGATAAGACCGTAACCCGTTACTACACCTTCACCAGGATTTTTCATATTATTGAAATCCTCTTCAGATGCCGCAAATACATCGGTTTCCCTGAAACTGCCCGGATCTAACAAGGTGGTGATCCGTTCCCGCGCCGTCATTTTCCCGCTCTCATGATGCTTTTCAATACGACCCCGGCCACCACCTGCTTTAACCACCTGTCTCAATTTATTCAGCTGTTCCAGTTTTTCATACATACAAACAAAATACCTCCAGTTTTTTGCTACCAGCCGCGCCAGGTCGGACAAGGTTGGACACTTTTTACCTGGTTGCATACATCTGTTACAATTTATTCTAACCGGTATATGTTAGTTTTTTACATATATAATAACTGCATTTACTTATTCGTCACCTGCTCTTGATTTCCCTCCAAATCTTACTGGTTCACTAATAATCTAAGTTATTGAAAAATTATTAATGCTCTGATCATACAGGTCACCACCAGTAAGGTCATTAACAACAATAGCCGGAAGATCTTCGACTATCAGCCGGTATATCGCCTCAGGGCCCAGATCGGGGAAAGCAATAATTTCAGCTTCTTTAATTGTCCGGGCAATTAAAGCGGCGGCCCCGCCCACCACGGCCAGGTATATACCTTTATACTGCTTAATGGCCTCGATTACAGCGGAATCCCTGCGGCCTTTGCCAATAGTCGCTTTTATTCCTAAAGCATACAATTTAGGGGCATACTGGTCCATCCGCCCACTCGTTGTCGGCCCTGCAGCTCCAATCACCCGGCCTGGTCTGGCAGGAGAGGGACCAACATAATAAATAACCTGCCCTTTTGGATCGAAGGGCAACTTCTTGTTCTGTTCAATTAAATTGATTAGTCTCTTATGAGCAGCATCCCGCCCGGTATAAATGACTCCGTTTATAAATACTTGTTGGCCGATCCGCAGCTGTTCCACTACTGCATCAGTCAGGGGGGTTGTCAACCTGACCCGGTTCAATAGGAATCACCTCTAATACTTATCTCCTGGTAGCCTTATAATATTGCTTCCTTATGACGTGCCGCATGACAGTTAATGTTGACTGCAACCGGCAGGCTGGCTATATGGGTGGCAAATATTTCCACATGCACTGCCAAAGCAGTGGTTCTCCCGCCAAGGCCCTGCGGCCCAATGCCGAGTTTGTTGATTTCTTTACACAGATCTTCTTCCAGCCTGGCTATGTCCTGATACTTGCTCTTTTCTCCTAAATTCCTCAAAAGCGCCTCTTTAGATAATTGCGCAGCCTTTTCAAAGGTCCCACCAATTCCGACGCCGACAATAACCGGCGGGCACGGGTTCGGACCTGCGGCCCGGACAACTTCTACGACAAACTTTTTAATACCTTCTATACCATCAGAGGGTTTTAACATCTTAACTGCGCTCATATTTTCGCTTCCACCACCTTTTGGGGCAACAATAAGGCGCAGGTTATCACCTGGAACAATTTTCGTATGAATTACCGCAGGGGTGTTATCCCCGGTATTCTTACGCAATATCGGATGACTTACAATTGAATTTCTTAGATATCCCTCCGCATAACCTTTTCTTACACCTTCATTAATTGCTTCACAAAAATCACCGCCGACAATATGCACATCCTGGCCCAATTCTACAAAGACAACCGTAAAGCCGGTATCCTGGCATATCGGCACTTGCTCCGTGGAGGCAATATTTGCATTCATAATCAGCTGTTGAATAATATCTCTGCCAATTGATGAGGTTTCCCGTTTGCAAGCCTTCTGCAATCCATCTATTATATCCTGTCCCAGGTTATAATTGGATTCCTGGCAAAGACCAGCAACAGTCTTTACGATTTGATCAGTATTAATAATTTTTATAATAAATCTCCCACCTTAGCGAAGAATTAACAAAGAGTTTTTTAAATACTATCTTAAAAATATCAAAAGCGCAAGATCCGCACTTACATAGATTACTCCCGGCAAGATCTCCAGCGACGAAAAAATTATTTTTAACCGAACTAATGTTTATACTAATATTAATCCTATGCTATAATTAAAATAAGTATTTGATGTATGAAGGCTGGTGGAGTGATGGATGATAAGCTAAATCATAAAGAAGAACTCATTATGAAGGTAATTAAAAAGAATATCAGTGATAAAGGCTACCCCCCATCAGTCAGGGAAATTGGCCTGGCCGTGGGTTTAAGCTCAAGCTCAACGGTGCACGGTTACTTAAAAAGGCTTGAGAGTAAAGGTTATCTGAAACGTGACGCAACCAAACCCAGGGCACTGGAAATAATAAAGGATAAACACCCAAAAGTAGAAACGGTCAATGTTCCTTTACTCGGGCGGGTGGCAGCAGGGGTTCCTTTACTGGCTAACGAGAATATGGTGGATTTATTCCCGCTGCCGGCGCATTTTACCGGAGCAGGGGAATTTTTTATGCTCACGGTGAACGGTGACAGCATGATTGAGGCAGGTATACTGGATGGGGATATGGTTTTGGTGAGGCAACAGCATGATGCTAACAATGGAGAAATTATAGTAGCTCTACTGGGTGAGGAAGCAACTGTAAAGCGGATCTACAAAGAAAGCGACCGGGTCAGATTGCAACCGGAAAACCGGTTGTTATCACCGATATATGCAAAGGATCTTAAAGTGCTTGGTAAAGTTGTGGGAGTGCTGCGCAAAGTTTATTAAATATGGTGTTCTTTTTTATTCACCTATTATGTCGCTTATTACTTTCTGGTCGTTGATTAAATCAGTAAAAGCGTCAACAGCAAACCCTCCCAGGCTTTGTCTGTGACGGATTAGATAAAGAAAACGTCTCAAATCAAAACCATCCACATTCACCTTCATTACCCGTCCCAGCTCCAGAGATTCGCGGGCAGCATAACATGATACAATGCTAAACCCCAGCCCTGCTTCAACTGCAGTGATTACCGCCCTGGTGCTGCCTAATTCCATGCCCACGCGGATTTTATCAAGAGGAACATGATATTCAGCCAGTTTTTGCTCAATTGTTCTGCGTGTACCAGACCCCTGTTCGCGCAGAATAATTGTCTCGCCGATCAAGTCAGAAATTTTTATTGTGTCCGATTTTAACCAGGGATGTAAAGGGAAAGTGATTAAAACCAGCTGGTCCTGCAGCCATGGCGTACATGTAATATTCTCATCTTCAATAGGTACGCCAATAATACCTAAATCTGCCTCCCGCTCCCGGACCCAGCGCTCAACCTGGCCGCTTCCTGATACTTTCAGGGAAATTTTAATCCCGGGGTATCTTTGGTTGAATTTCCCAATAAAATGTGGAAGAAGATATTCCCCTGGAATTGTTCCGGCGCCTATGACCAGATGCCCTGTTTTTAATCCTCTTAGGTCCTCCAGTTCATTCTTTATTTTTTGATAGTGCTTAAGCATTTGTTTTACATCTGGATAAAGAAGATGCCCGGCTTCGGTTAGAATCATTTTCTTATCACCACGGTTAAATAGAGTTACCTCAAGTTCCTCCTCAAGCGCCTTAATTTGAAAGCTAACGGCAGGCTGACTCATAAAAAGCTGACGGGCCGCCTTTGTAAAACTTTGTAGTTCAGCCACCCATACAAAGGCCTCAAGTTGTTTAAAATTCATACATCAATCACCGCCCGTCTTATACAACATTTAGCACTGCCCTGGCAGCGGATATCACAGCCAGTCTGACATACTCTTTAGATAGACCTCCCTGCAGGTAAACGGCATAGGGTGGCCGAATCGGGCCATCAGCGCTTAACTCCAGCGAGGCCCCCTGAATAAACGTTCCGGCAGCCATTATTACCGGATCACCATAACCAGGCATAGCCGTGGGTTCAGGCAGCACATGTGAGTCCACAGGAGAAGCTCCCTGGATTCCCCTGCAAAAAGCCACTATTCTTTCCGGTGAGCCAAGGCCGATGGCCTGGACTATATCACTGCGCACATCACGGTATTTTGGCATAACTTCAAACCCAAGTTTTTCAAAAAACCTGGCGGCAAATACTGCTCCCTTGAGAGCTTCCGCAACAATGTGCGGCGCCAGGAAGAACCCCTGGTATAGCAGCCGCTGGTAATCCGCCGACGGTCCTACTTCTGACCCAATTCCCGGGGCACTCCAACGATTGGCAGCCATTTCCACATATCTTTGTTTGCCTACTACATATCCTCCGGTTGGAGCTACACCGCCACCAGGGTTTTTAATCAGTGACCCCGCTGCTAGATCGGCGCCTGCTTCTATTGGCTCTTCAGCCTCAACAAATTCGCCATAGCAGTTATCTACAAAAACAATGACATCCGGCTTCCTGTTTTTAATAAAAGCAACGAGTTTCCTTATTTCACCGACTCCCAAAGCAGGCGCCCATTTATAACCACGTGATCTCTGAAGCAGGACCATTTTGACCCTGTCGTTTAATGCTTCCTCAATGCCGGTAAAATCCAACCCACCTCCGGGCAGCAACTCGACCTGGTTATAAGAAATACCAAACTCACCCAATGAGCCGTCTTTTTGGCCTCTGATTCCGATAATTTCACCAAGAGTATCATAAGGCTCGCCCTGCACTGAAAGTAGTTCGTCCCCCGGACGTAAAACCCCATATAGACATAAGGCAATGGCATGGGTACCGGAAACAATTTGGCTCCGGACAAGTGCTGCCTCCGCCCGGAATACCCGGGCATAAATCTCCTCCAGCGCCTCCCTGCCCCGGTCATTATAGCCATAGCCGGTTGATCCCGTTAAGTAAAAATCACTTACCCGCTCCCGTCGGAACGCTTCCAGCATTTTAGCGTGATTTTTCAAGGCAATATTGTCGATTAGGCGGTAAACTGGCTGCACTTCACTAATTACTTCGTCAGATAATTGTTCCAGTCCAATATGCTCACCTGTCACTTTAATCCATTTCTCCTCCCAGGTCTGCTCTAACAATGGTCATCAAGTCATTACGGTTTAAAGCACAATTTTTTTGCATCAGGCGAACAGCCTGGCGGCGGATTCCCCTTTCGATTAAGTTTCTCACCATGCGGGCATTACCGCTGCGCTCGTGCCGCTTGTGCTCTCTTTCAATAATGTAACGCAATTCCTCTCTTGCCCCGGTTGACAGGATATACTGTCTCTGCTGCAACATCAAATCGGCAATAGCAAGGAGTTCCCTTATACTATAGTCAGGAAAAAAAATATGTATCGGAAAGCGCGAGCGCAGCCCCGGATTAACCTCAATAAACCAATCCATTTCGTCCTGGTAGCCGGCCAGGATCAAGATCAGGTTATCACGGTGGTCTTCCATCCCTTTCACCATAGCATCGATTGCTTCCTTGCCGAAATCTTTCTCCCCACCCCGCGCGAGGGAATATGCCTCATCAATAAACAGGATGCCACCCATTGCTTTTTTTATTTGATCCCTTGTTTTTTGGGCAGTATGGCCAATGTATTCACCTACCAAATCCGCCCGCTCAACCTCAACAAGATGACCCTTGGGCAGTACACCTGCCTCCTTGAACAGCTTACCCAGAATCCTGGCCACAGTGGTTTTGCCGGTACCGGGATTGCCTTTGAAAATCATATGGAGAACGAGCGGCTCAGCTACCAGCTTTTCTTTTTGCCTCCGTCTTTGTATTTCCACAAAAGCATAAATCTCTTCAATTAATCTCTTTACACCCTGCAAGCCGATCAGGGCATCTAATTCCTGCACAACCTCTCTTGCATTACGATGTTGGTGTGCTTCCTCCCCGGCATGAGCGTCTCTGGGGATAGCCTGTAACGCCAGGTCATTCTTTGTTCTGACCCAGTTATTGAGTACCTTTCCCCCAGATTCCCGGATGTTTTTGCCACTCCATATTTTAACTTTCACCGGTCTCAAGCCACCTCCCGGGTCTAATCAATAAATTATACGCCCGAGTCTGACAATTACGACCAAAAAAGCCGGACTCTTAAGAAGAGGAACCGGCTGTCCACTTTAAGAAGAGGGATCGGCTGTCCACGTTTTAGAAGCTCTCCTTAAATCTATAATAATTAAGATCCTTTTGTTTCAGAAAAAGTTGTGCTCACCGGTTTTAGTGGCTCAATAGTGGAAATTGCATGCTTATAAACCATCTTTTGCTTACCATCACTTTCCATAATAACCGTAAAATTATCAAAGCCTCTTACCATACCTTTTAACTGAAAACCATTTACGAGGAAGATGGTAACAGGGATATTCTCCTTCCTGCATTGATTCAAAAAGGCATCTTGTAGATTAATCTGGGGTTTCGTCATAGGAGATCCCTCCGTTGGAATATTTTCTTTACTGTTTCTATAAATATTAAAATACTCCTTCTATGCCTCTGGCAATTTCTTGAGCTACAGCATCCAATCGCATAACCGAACCTGTTTCAAGCCACCTGATCCGTTCATCGCGGCGAAACCACGTCAGTTGCCTTTTTGCAAAACGTCTGGTGTTCCTTTTTAAAAGCTCGACAGCCCGGGGCAGCGATATCTCACCATTCAAAAACAATAATATCTCTTTATATCCCAGCCCTTGCATTGAAGTTAGCCGGGCACTGTAGCCAGCAATAAGTAGTCTTTGCACTTCTTCTACCAAACCCGCTTCTATCATTGCCTCCACCCTCTGTTCTATCCGCTGGTAGAGCGCTTTGCGCTCCATCATCAAACCATAAACTACCAGGTTGTATAAGGGTTTTATATCTTCTTTCTTTTTCTGATAGCTTGAGAGCGGTCTTCCTGTAAGGTAGTATACTTCAAGGGCACGAATTACGCGTCTTGCATCCCTGGGATGCAACTTGTCGGCAGTTTGCCGGTCAACCTCGCTTAGCCGGTTATGGAGCAATTCAAAGCCGTACCTTTCCGCCTCCTTCAATAGCCGGGCCCTCAATGCTTCATCCCGGCAAGCGCCGGTAAAGTCATAGTGATCGATTACAGACCTGATATAAAGCCCTGTTCCACCGGCCAGTATAGGTAGTTTACCCCTTTTATAAATATCCGCGATTACTTCCCGGGCTTGTTTTTGATAAACCGCCACACTATAGTCCTGATCCGGCTCAATGATACTGATCAGGTGGTGCGGAATACCGCGCATATCCGCCTGGGATGGTTTTGCTGTACCGATGTCCATGTGCCGGTATACCAGCATCGAATCGGCTGATACTATCTCCCCACCCACCTTGCCGGCCACCTGTACAGCAACTTCACTCTTACCTGTCGCCGTCGGCCCAGTTATCACCAGCAATGGAGGTAAACACTTATTTTTTTCACTCATTTTTTTAAGCGCCCTGCCCGTCCATTACCCCGTATACTACAGGGGCATACCTCCCCCCATATATATTCTTAAAACCCAGGCGCCTTAACTCGCTGCTATCCCGCCCTTCTTTCACTACAACACGCTTTACCGCTACTTTTAAGGCCAGGTGAATTGTTTCCCGCTCAAGGGAGTCAGGGTCTGCCAGAGTACGCATAACATTTATCGCCGGTGACTTGCGCCTGGGTAAGCGAAACATCGGGTCAAAGTATACTATGTCGAAACTGCCCGGGGCCAACATTCGTAGATATTCCCGGTGGTCAGCTTGTAAGACCTGGACCCTGCGCAGGGCGGCGGCAATGTCCCGGTCTGGTTCCGGATAAGTCGCGAGACCTCTGCCAACCAAAAAGGCAATTACAGCTGAGCTTTCCAGCCCGACCAACCTACCGCCGGCGCCGGTCACATAGCTGGCTACCACCGCGTCCGTCCCGAGTCCCATAGTGCAATCCAGGACAGTGTTTCCTGGACTAATGGACATGGCTTCAATCATCTGGTCAGTTTTCCCATTATTAATCTCCTTTATACGCATCCTGGCAAGACTTGGGTGGTAAAAGAATTCCCCGGCACGAGTAACACACGACACCCTTTGTGGGGAGACTACAATGATCCCCTCCACTTTATGAGCCGTTGCAATAGCTTCCAGCGAGCGGCCATCTCTTCCTATGTACGGAACTTTTAGTTCCCAGGCTATCTGCCGTGCCTGGCATACCAGATTACTGGTCTGACTACGGGAAGTAGTAACAGCTAACTTTAGCGACCTCATTGCATTACCTCTTGAAGCGGTTTTCCAGATCGTGTTTGGAGAGATGGATAATTGTAGGCCTGCCATGCGGGCAGGTAAAAGGGTTTTCAGTCAGGGCTAATCTCTGCAGCAGCGCTTCCATAGCGCTCATGGACATTGTTTCTCCGGCTTTTACCGCCCCCCTGCACGCAACTGATGCAGCCAGCCGATCCATGAATTCAGACCGTTCCGGAATTAAACCTTTTTCCTTATAGTAGTCTATGATATCTAAAAACAACCCTTTTTCCAAACCAGCCGGTAAATAAGGAGGCGCTCCCCTTAGTAAAAAGGTATTACCACCGAAATGCTCAAGGAGAAACCCGGCATCGGCGAACCAGAGTACCATCTCATTAAGAATAGACGTTTCTCTATATTCTAGTTCCAGCGTCACCGGAACCAGAAGGCACTGACTCGGTTGCTTAGCTTGCCCGGTCAGAAACTCCTCATATAATACTCTTTCGTGTGCGGCATGCTGATCAATAATATAAAGTCCATCCGCGCTGCCCGCCAGAATATACGTTGGCAGAAGCTGGGCAAGGGGCTTAAGATAGGGCAGCTTTTTAATATTACTGTTTTGCCCGGATAGTTCCCCGCTCTCGTAATCTTCCTTAAACCCTCCAGGTTCGCTCATTACTGAGGAATTAGTTGATTTGCCGTATATAACTTGCTGAACCGGAACACTGCCCCCTCTATCCTGCTCCGTCATGGCGATCAAACGGTCCATCCCGGATTCCTGTTCATACAATGCCGGAATCTTTACTAAGTCTTGTTGATTGTATTTAAGATGGTCTCTGTTTCTTCTTCCAACAACTGCGGAAGGAATAACTGATCGCCTGTGTAATGCACTCCTCAGCGCCCCGGCCACCAGGCGGACAATCTTCTCCTCTTCCAGCAAGCGCACTTCCAATTTAGCCGGGTGTACATTAACATCCAGATCCTCCGGCGCTACTGACAATGACAATACCGCCACCGGTTTTCGGCCTTTGGGCAGAAAGGTGCGGTAAGCATCTTCAATAGCTGCGGCTGCTGCCGGACAACGTACATACCGGCCGTTTACGATAATGGTAAGATGGCTGCGTGTGCTGCGGCTTAGTGAGGGCTTCCCCACATAACCTTCAATAGACAGGTTCCCATCTGCCGCGGTTACCGCAAGCATTTCCCTGGCCAGCTGAGAACCATAGACTGATGCTATAGCGTCAATTAGCCTGCCCGTGCCTGGTGTATAAAAAACACGCCTGCCATGTGTCCTCATCTCCATACGCACACCAGTTCTAGCCAGGGCCATTCTCGAGACCTGTTCACTGATTAAGGCGCCTTCCGCGGAGGGACTCTTCATTGTTTTACGCCTGGCCGGTGTGTTATAGAACAAATCCTTAACCTCAACGGTAGTGCCGGCCGGACATCCCGCTGGCGACATCTTAATAACGGAGCCTCCCAGGACTTCAGCACAGGTACCCATAACCGAACCGGAAACACGGGTAGTCATAATTACCCTTGCCACTGAAGCTATGCTTGGCAATGCTTCCCCGCGAAAACCCAGGGTGGTCACCCGGCTTAAATCGGAAGCGGTCCTAATTTTACTGGTGGCATGGCGCTGAAAAGCCAGGCTGATGTCTTCACTGGCCATTCCACAACCATTGTCGGTAACAGCTATCCCTACCAACCCACCCTCGGTTAAATCAATAGTAATTATCGATGCGCCTGCGTCAAGGGCGTTTTCCACCAGCTCTTTTACCGCTGAAACCGGTCGCTCAATCACTTCACCTGCAGCAATCTGCCCGGCTGTACTTTCATCCAGAATTACTATGCCAGACACGGCGCACCCCACCTCCTGCCGGCAGCTGATTTTCCCCTTATTCGAACCCCTGAGCGCCAGTTGCTTCATAATTTCTGCTGTTCATTATATCACACGCTGCTGCGAACCAAAAGAAAAACCACTGGAAACGACTGTCATGGCTGCCTGCCAAACCACCCGTGTTATACACTTTAGATTGGCCATACTATAACTCCGGGAGGTGAAAATATGGATGACTCATCCCAAAAAAAGCGCAATAAATTTCAATATCCACAGTATTATGCCCCCGATCATTACTTAAATGGTGACGGTCAAGCCAACGCCACAGATAATGGATCTAATATTAAGCCAGACCCGGCCTTTCAATCCTGCGAGGATGATGTGTGTATAGTTAAATCAGGAGAAAATTCAAGCACGGACGCAAAATAAATAATGAGTTAGCACCTACCAGGTGCTTTCTTTTATTTTATATATGTTGACAAAATAGGTTTATTTTTTTTTATAATTAATAGAGCTGGTGGTTGTTTTTTAAATTAGTTGTTTACTAAAATTATCTAAAAGGAGGCTCATTAAGATGCAAACTCTAAAAAAATTTTTTGGGACTAAGACAGCTGCAGCCTTTTTGACAGGTATGCTGCTGGTGGTTGCAGTAACTTTTGCTGTCAACTTACACGGTCTGCCACATCTATCCTGGGCAGAGGAGGCGGGCCAGGGAGAAACAACCGGCACGTTACCTGGACTGAGTCCGGACACCATTCCGGATATCGTCTCCAGTGTCAGCCCTGCTGTGGTTAGAATAGATACAACCGAGCAGATCAACACTAGAGAACTCCACCCCTTTTTCAATGACCCTTTCTTTCAGCATTTTTTTGGTGATCAATTTCAAACCCCATCGCGGTCAAGAGTAAGCACAGGGCTGGGATCCGGCTTTATTGTATCAGCAGACGGTTATATTCTAACTAACGAACACGTTGTCAGCAGCGCCGACACGATCGAGGTCACCCTGTCAGGCCGAAACGAGCCATACCCTGCCAAAAAAATTGGAGCCGACCACGACCTTGACCTGGCAGTGCTAAAAATTGATGCCGAAAACCTGCCCACCATACCACTTGGCAACTCGGACAGCATCAGAGTTGGTGACTGGGTCATAGCTATTGGAAACCCTTACGGGCTGGACCATACGGTAACTGTTGGTGTGATAAGCGCCAAGGGGCGGCCGGTGAATATGAGGGATCGCAATTACAAGAATCTTCTTCAGACGGACGCCTCTATTAACCCTGGCAACAGCGGCGGCCCCTTGCTGAACCTGAAAGGTGAGGTAGTCGGCATCAACACCGCCATCAATGCCGATGCGCAGGGCATTGGCTTTGCTATTCCCAGCAGCACAGTACAGTCTGTTATTAACGACCTGATCAATAAAGGAAGTGTTGACCACCCCTGGCTGGGTGTATACCTTCAAACGATAAACAGTGAAATAGCACAGTACCTTGGCCTAGAGGATCAGAACGGGGCGTTGATTGCCCAGGTAGCTAACGGCAGCCCGGCTGAAAAAGCCGGACTCAAGCGCGGAGATGTAGTTGTCGAATATAATGGAAATAAAATCACCAATCCTAATGAATTGACCGACCTGGTAAGCGAAACCCCAGTGGGCAGCCAGGTTGAAATACGGTTTATTAGAGGTGGTGAAAATAAGACAGTAACTGCCACAATTGAGGCTAAATAGGTTAAATAACAGATACATGTAAAACAAGAAGGTGAATGCTTCAATAAAGGCATGGCCAACAAGCCGTGCTTTTATTATTATTTTTTATTACTGTATGTTATAATTGGTAAACAAATGTAAAAAAATCAACAAGATTAGTGTGCGAGGAAACATGCTTAACGAGTTTTCGCGAACCGAATTGCTAATAGGGAAAAAGGCACTGGAAAAGCTGTCCCGAAGTAAAATTGCTATTTTTGGACTCGGCGGAGTGGGCACATATGCGGCTGAGGGACTGGCAAGAGCTGGGATTGGCAGGTTTGTACTGGTGGATCATGACCGCATCTGTTTAACTAACATCAATAGACAACTTCACGCTACCATAAAGACCGTAGGCAAGCCCAAGGTCGAAGTAATGAGGGAGCGAATCCTTGATATTAACCCGGGTGCTGAAGTCATCGCCAGTCAAGTCTTCTATACGCCGGAATGCGCCCCGGAGCTAGTCAGGCAGGAATACGACTACATTATTGATGCAATTGACACGGTAACCAGTAAGATTGACTTAATTCTAAATGCCCGGCGGCAGGGTATTCCAATAATCAGTTGTATGGGGGCCGGCAATAAGCTTGATCCGACAAAATTTCAAATCACCGATATATATGATACTTCAGTTTGCCCTCTGGCCAGGGTAATGCGAAGGGAACTTAGAAAAAGGGGGGTAACCTCTCTAAAGGTCGTCTATTCGCAGGAGGAACCACTAAAACCCAGGGATTATAACGATTCCAATTGCCGGCATGACTGTATTCGCCCTGAAAGTGCAGGAAAATCACGTACCATTTGCCGTCAGGTTCCTGGCAGTATATCATTTGTACCCTCTGTGGCTGGACTACTGATGGCGGCTGAGGTAGTAAAGGACTTGATTAATTAGCCCTTTATGTAAATTCTGAACAATTAGTTTTTCATCCTTTGCTGGCGCTGCTTCAGCAGCTATAATCCTAGTATCACATTATACAGAAAGGAGTTTTAAGCGGAGTATGGCCCATGTTAACGAAAATTTTCTTAAGCTACCCGGCAGTTACCTTTTTTCAGAAATAGCCAGGCGGGTTAACCAGTTTAAAAAAGACAATCCGGACACCGATATAATCAGACTGGGTATCGGTGATGTTACCCGACCATTACCTCCCGCTGTAATTGAGGCCATGAAAGAGGCAGTTGATGAAATGAGCCGGCAGGAAACCTTCAGGGGGTATGGCCCAGAACAGGGATACGAATTTCTTACCGAAAAAATAATAAAAAACGATTTCCTGCCGCGGGGAGTGGAACTGGCTGCTGATGAAGTTTTTATCAGTGACGGAGCGAAAACTGACACAGCTAATTTTCAGGAACTTTTCGGGATCGACAACATTCTGGCCGTAAGCGATCCGGTTTATCCGGTTTACGTCGACAGCAACGTCATGGCCGGACGGACCGGCCCAGTAAACCCAAAAGGAGAATTTGAAAAAATAGTATACCTTCCCTGCACGGTAGAAAACGGAATGAAACCGCCATTACCAGAGATGAGAGTAGACATGATCTACTTATGCTTCCCCAACAATCCCACTGGAATGACCCTTACCAAAGAAGAGCTAAAGCTATGGGTAAATTATGCCAGGGCAAACCGGTCTGTAATTTTATTTGACGCTGCCTATGAGGCTTATATACACGATGAAAAAGTACCCCACAGCATATTTGAAATTGACGGCGCCCGCGAGGTGGCAGTTGAATTTAGAAGCTTTTCCAAGACCGCAGGTTTCACCGGCACCAGGTGCGCCTACACTATTGTACCTAAACAGGTAATGGTTTACGATGCCAACAGCAAGACGCATAGCCTAAACCAGCTATGGCTGAGAAGACAAACAACCAAGTTCAACGGAGTATCTTACCCTGTTCAGGTTGGAGCCGCTGCAGTATACTCTGAAGAAGGCAAAAAGCAGGTTAAAGAAACAATAAATTACTACATGGAAAACGCCAGGATCATTAGAAGCGGCCTAGAAAAAACCGGATACAAGGTGTTCGGGGGTATAAATGCCCCCTACATATGGTTTAAGACCCCTGACAACATGAAATCCTGGGATTTTTTTGACAAGCTTATGAAAGATGCCAATGTAGTGGGAACCCCCGGAGCCGGCTTCGGGGCAAACGGGGAGGGATATTTCCGTTTAACCGCCTTCGGTTCCAGGGAGAATACCGAGAAGGCAGTTGAGCGTATTATTAAAATGCAATAAGGAAAGCCGCGATAACGCGGCTTTCCTTATTGCACTTAAGTTATGAGGTTCAATTATCTAATCAGATTGAACATGCTTTGCAGCCTCATCATAGCTGGTAATAATTACTGCCCTGGCGTCATTATCCCAATCTACTGCGCAGCCCATTGATTCCGAGATAAACCTTACCGGAACCAGTGTCCTATCGTTAATAATCCTGGGCGGTACATCTATTGAAACTAATTGATTATTAATATAGGCATCACCATCAATAACCAGCTTAATCTCAGTGCCGTCCTTTACGATGGTAACCGTTCGGGTTTCCCCGGACCACCGGACACTGGCTCCAAGTGCTTCACAGATCGCACGAATTGGCGCCAGCGTACGTCCATCAAAAATAACAGGCTGAACATCAAAAGTCAAAAACTCTCCATCTAAGTTAACTATAATATCATCATTAACACCTGCTGGCTTAATAATAAATTTCATGATGGGTCCATAACCCGTATCACTGTTGTTTGTAGCAAAAGCCTTATAATAATATACCCCTGGCTTTAAACCGGAAACAGTTTTACTAAAAGACTTTTCCACATACTCATCAACACCAACTACAAATTTATGGGGTGTCGTACTGTCGGTACCATAATAAAATCCGTATTCCTTTATTTTTCCATAGCACTCAGTCATCCGGCCGTTCATAGTAGCCGAATCGGCTATTAGGGCAGTTGCGCTGTTTGTCTCCACCACCGGTGTCGATGACGAAGCTCACCCACCATATGCTTTAGCTATATTAAAAAAAACAGCACAGTAAACGAGAAAGGTCATTAAAAGCATATAGCTAAACAACCCACGGTAATTAATTTGCAACACCCGTTCTTGCCTCCTTATAAAGTAGTCCTTCCATTTCCATTAAATAGATTTCTACAAATTATTATGAATTCCTTTATTTTTAGACCATTTTTTCTTCCACTGACATGGGTATCACACCACTATCTTCTTCGTTTTTTACTTTTTAAACCGGTCAAACTAAATTAGGAGGTGAATAAGTGAGCAGCCAAAGCAATCATTAGCATTCTGGTGTTCCAACTGCGTCTCCATTTACAAAATTAATGCACCTGAAATCATTTAGGTAAAGTATTTAATAAACTTAGGGAGGGGAAATCTGATGGCAAAAAAGCTAATGGCAAAAAAAAATAGGCAGGCCAAGAATAATACTTTAAATGAAATCAGCTCGGAGCTGACCGGCGAAAAAAGAATTATGGGCGAGGTGACCAAAGACGATCTTTTAAACAAAAGGCCCAAAACTAGAAATTCAAAATAACACCACAAAAAGCAGGCCCTATCAAACCGGCCTGCTTATATTTTTCAATTTCTTTTTTTCTTATTCACCTTATCAGTTCTTTCCTCTGGTTTCCGTGAATAATTACGGTCTGTTTTCTTTTGCTCAACATGTTGCTCCTTTTCGGAAACCATACTCTTCTTGAGGCAGAGGTACTTGTAATAGACATAAACAAATGCTGCATAAAGCGGTAACGCCAGCAAAAACTTTATATCAGAGGGTATCCAGGGAAGTGAAAATACTATAATACCTCCCACTGTCACCGCCAGCGCAAGCCAGCGCCATTTTTGTGCCTGACCAGCTTTGTCCATGATTATCACCCATCAATAAGATTCTGGATTACAATAAAAGATTCCTGCTAGCAATGGTTGACATTAAAAATAAATAGTGGTGTAATTATCTCAGTTGACTTTAATGTACCACTCTGAAGGGAGAGAGAGAAGAAATATGAAACCGAAAAAAAATTTGATCAAAACACATATATCTATAAGCATTGTTATCACACTGTTATTAATAACCTTAACATTATTATCTCACCCGCAATTATCTTATGCCTCATTGAATAACTCCGAACAGGGCAATACATTTAACATAAATTTTACGCCTTATTCTTCGTTAAATCATAATATCCGAATCTCTATTGTCAACGACCATACTACATCGTATTCAAAAGAAAACTTTGCCACAGGCCCCCTGGAAGTGGTACATTTCAATGATATCAAGCTCGAGGCAGTAATACGTAAAGCAATAAACAAGCCAACCGGTGACATAACAAGTGGTGATATGACCGGTTTGACAGCCTTATCAGCTAGCCAGGAAGAAATTTTTAATCTAACCGGTCTTGAGCATGCAATAAATTTACAAAACCTGGTATTGAGCAGCAACCAAATAGATGATATTACGCCTCTGGCTAACCTGACTAATTTAGAAATGCTCGGACTTGACGACAACCGGATCAGTGATATTTCACCACTATCCGGATTGACTAAGTTAAAAGCGCTTTGGCTAAATGACAATGAGATCAGCAATATTTCGCCAATAGCAGGCCTTACTGATTTAGAGATGCTCGGACTTAATGACAACCGGGTAAGCACCATTAATTCTTTAGCTAATTTGATAAACCTTGCAGATCTTTACATATCCGGGAACTCAATAAGTGATATCTCGCCTCTGGGTGATCTGACCAATCTACAGATCCTCTATCTTAATAATAACCAGCTTAGTGAAATTGCATCACTAGCAATGCTTACTAATTTACAGGAACTTGGTATTGATTATAATAGTATCGACAACATAACCCCACTAACTAACCTGATTCAATTAAGGGTCCTTTCTGCTGCGGGTAACCAGATTAGCGATATTACTTCACTAACCAACCTAACAAATTTGAGTTTGCTTGACCTATGGTCCAACAGAATTAGCGACATCTCGCCCTTAGTTATCAACAGCCAGCAGGGGGGATTAGGTCTGGATAATTATTTAATTCTGGAATATAATTATTTAAATACGTCACCAGGGTCTAAAAACATGAATGATATTCAATTTCTCATTGACAAAGGTGTACTTGTAGGTTATGAACCGCAGCATAACATAATTTTTGGTGATGTTAACTATGATGGAACAGTGGACATAACTGACCTACTCTGGATTGCTGAAAGAGTTGGACCTTCCATAGACGAAGAGACCTTAAGAGCAGACGTAAACAATGATGGAATGGTGAATATCCTTGATCTAATGATGGTAAACAATAAAGGTACCCATTAGTCTGGGTACCTTTTTAATAGTATATTTATTTGGTGCGGCAGAAAGGACTTGAACCTTCACGAGCGTAGTGCCCACTAGAACCTGAATCTAGCGCGTCTGCCAATTCCGCCACTGCCGCATATTTTATTGCTACATTAGCCGCATAGCTACTATAGCATAAGTGTGTGATTTTTGTCAACAGGCAAGTAAACTGCAAAAACGACAAAAACACCCCCTTTATTAAGCTATTTAAATAGGTATAATAATTTTAGGGGGTGTTAAAAAGTGGCATTTAACCATTCCAGCCAATTAAAGGGAAAGTATGTACCTGACCAGGACGGAAAACTGAGACCCATATTAAATCTCATTGAGTTTAATATCAATGTGCCCGTTTCTGCTTCTAACAGCTACTATGGTCTTCTATCTAATAGTGATGCATCCTGGTATAAAAAGGTGTGGCTATGGATAAAAGATAACATCACGTAGTAATCTTTTATCCATAGCGTTTCCCGGGGCTAACTATAACACCTGCGTTTGATAATTTGTAATGACTACTGTCCCCTGGGCATGGATAAAATTTAATACTGCCGCTAAAACCTTGTGTACGTGCGACTGCTTATTGCTAATAAAGGCTACTCCCAGGGTAGAGCGCTGCCAGGTGTCCTGTTGCCCTACTTCGGCTATCGACACATTAAATCGCGCTTTGATCCGGTCGATTACACTTTTTAGCACCCTTCTTTTCTCCTTGAGCGAGTTTGCCTCACTCAGGTATAATTCCACAGTTAAAATACCGATTAGCATCAGATCCCCCGGTTAATGCAAATACCATCAAAATTTATTATGCGATCACGGCCTTAAAGGTATTTCTTTATTTCTATCCATTCATCAAGCAAACCATCTGCTTTTAACAACTCTAGCTCCTTCCTGCTTGCGAGTCCCCAGGTGACCCCCAGGTTAAGTGTGCCGGCCTTCTGCCCGGTTAATATATCAAACCTGCTGTCACCAACAAAAATGGTCTGTTCAACCGAGGCCTTAAGCATGTCCAGAGCTTTCATAAGCGGCTCCGGGTCCGGTTTATGTTTTAGCACATCGTGTGCGGTTACAATTACATCCATAAAACGTTCCAATCCAGTATAGGCTACTGTACGCAAAGTAACCGGCCTTCCTTTAGAAGTAACTATGCCCAACTTAAGATCCCGGCTTTTTAAGTATTTCAAAATCTCTAAGGTTCCCGGATACAGCCTGGTCATCCGGTCATGTTCAATTTCGTAATAGTGTAAATAAAGTTCAATAAAATGTGCCTTTTTCTCCCCAGCAAAGTGCTCACCGATATCTGCCAGTGGATACCCTATTAGCTTCATGACATTGACATCATCGTCACCCCAGGGTATCTTCATGTCGCTAAATACTTTCCGTAGGGTCTGGACAATCAGAGGCAGCGTATCCACCAGGGTACCGTCTAAATCAAATAACACTGTTGTTATATGCACTATTAACTCCTTCCCTTATACTACTTAGACTTCCATTATCTTAACGGGGGAAAAATTAACGAAATCAGCACTGACAAGATGAAAGTTTATTCCCCAGGCATAATCCGGCAGGCGCAGTTTTGCCGCTTCTGAATGCAGATGGCCATATACTACAGAGTGCACTCCGTAGCTCTGAAACAAATCAATCATACTGTTTCTTTCGTGCTGCTCCGTAGTAGGCATAAAGTGTGTGACTACAATTTTAGTTTTTGTACGGTCCTTAAGTCCCGCCAATGAATTCTCCATTCTAATTAGTTCGCGACGATAGATTTTCCAATCTTCGTCAGTAAAGTTTATATTATTCGGACAGTTCCATCCCCGTGAACCGCAGATAGCAACTTCTCCCAAAACCAGGTGGTCATTTTGAATTACCCGCATATTTGGAGGTAGTGCTGCCCGGACCTGGGTAAGACTTTGCCACCAGTAATCGTGGTTTCCTGCTATTCCAACGATAGTCCCCGGCAAAAGACCCAGAAACTCCAGATCATAACGTGCCTCCGCAAGTTTCTTCGCCCAGGAAAAATCACCAGGCATTAAAACAAGGTCTTCCGGGCTTACCAACTTACGCCAATTTTCATAAATCTTACGGTAGTGCTCGTCCCATTCCTGTCCAAAAATATCCATGGGCTTATAAGTCTGAACATGTTCCCAATGATGAGGATCAACGCGACATTTGAAGGAAAAATGGACGTCTCCTATACCGAAAATTTTCAAGCTTTTTCTCACCTACATACTTTATTCTTGCCTGTCCGGGATAAACTAAAACAGGCGCATCATACCATAACCTTAATATGTACATCCAAACAGTTCCGACGTATATAATATCCCCCTGATTATTATTCCTTGAAACATAACCCATAATAGCCAGACAGGAGAGGATAACAATCCCCTCCTGTATAACCTGTTAACTAAGCAATAACCGCCCTTTAGGAAAATGTTAATAAATACTAGCCTGCTCGTCCCCTGTGAGCACTCTGAGTCCACCAGCAGCAAGCGCCTCCATTTCGTTCTCCCCGGGAAAGACCTTGACAGGAGCAATAAAGCTAACTCTTTCTTTAATCCACTGCACCAGCAACTTGCTGTGGGCAATACCTCCCGTAATGACGATGGCGTCTACTTCTCCTTTCAGAACTGCCCCACACGCGCCTATTTCCTTGGCTACCTGGTAACCCATAGCCTCATAGACCAAACGTGCCCAGCTATCACCCTCAGCAATACGTTTTTCAACTGCCAGGGCGTCACTCGTCTCCAGATATGCTGCCAATCCACCTTTTCCCACTAATTTCTTCATCATTTCTTCTTTGGTATAAAGTCCACTGTAACACATCTCAACAAACCTGCCTACCGGCAGGCCCCCGCTTCTCTCCGGTGTAAAGGGACCCTCTCCCGCCAGCGCGTTATTAACATCAATAACCCTTCCACGCGAGTGAGCACCGACGGATATTCCCCCACCGAGATGTGCAACAATAAGATTAATTTCATTATAATCTTTACCCATTTCCGCCGCCGCCCGCCTGGCTACAGCTTTATGGTTGAGGGCATGAAACAGGCTTTCCCTGGGATTATCCGGCATTCCTGAAATACGCGAAACAGGCTCCATTTCATCAATGCATACCGGGTCCACAATATAGGCCGGTATTCCCCATTCGCTGGCAATCGCCTGGGCGATCAGACCGCCGAGGTTCGAAGCGTGGGCCCCACGTGCCTGGGCTCTTAAGTCTCGCAGCATCTCCTCATTAACCAGATAAGTACCGCCGGGCATAGGCCTTAATATCCCGCCCCTGCCGACGACAGCATCAAGTTCCGCCGCTCTGATACCTGACTTCATCAACGCATCCATAATAATTTTACGCCTGTAGTTAAACTGCTCAATGATTCCCGCAAATGCCGCCAGTTCATCGCTGCTATGCCGCAGTGTTTCGGAATATAAAGGCTCAAGGTTTCGATATACAGCGAGTTTGGTTGAAGTCGAACCAGGGTTAATAATTAAAGTCATAAAACTTTTCAAGTCAACACAACTCCTACCCTGGACAGGCCATTAATCAATTAGCTTCCTACCCGACCAGGCAATAAAATTAAGGCTTGTTAGTTGAAACTAACTAATTAACTACATACCTTTGTTAGCCATCAATACCCCAAGAGCAATTGAAACTAATTTAGCCTCTGAAGAGTCCGCCCTTGAGGTTAATATTACCGGCGCGCTAGCTCCAACGATCAACCCGGTAATCTTTGCTCCACCCAGGAACACCAGTGCCTTGTAAAGAACATTGGCCGCATCTATATTATCCAGGACTAAAATGTCTGCCTGACCGGCTACGGCACTTTTCACGCCCTTAGCACGGGCAGATTCCTTGGACAAGGCCAAGTCAAGCGCTAAAGGCCCGTCAACAATGCAGTCCTTAATTTGACCTCTCTCCGCCATTTTAGATAACATGCCAGCATCAATGGAACTGGACATGTCCGGGTTAACCAGCTCCATATGAGCAATTATTGCCACCTTAATACTAGTCATCCCCAGTGACTTGGCCACAAAAACCGCGTTCTTGACCATGTCGACCTTTTGGACAAAGGTTGGCTTGATATTCATCCCGGCGTCAGTCATTAACATTAGCCGGTTATAGCCAGGTGATTCGAACACAGCGACATGGCTTAATACTTTCCCGGTCCGGAGCCCGAAGTTTTTGTTCAACACTCCCCTTAATACCGTTGCTGACTGGACCGCGCCCTTCATTACCATATCAGCTTCACCATTATGGACCATCATCACCGCTCTATTGACGGCGGACTCGACTTCCGGCTCGTCGATCACCTCCATGCTGGAGATATCAATTCCTCTCTCGCCGGCTATTCGGGCAATTTCATCGTCGTCACCGACCAATACGGCCTTAGCGATACCGCTCTCCTGACACTCCCTGGCTGCTTCTAATATCTCACCGTCCTGGGCTACCGCAATGGCCACTTTTTTAGGCGGGCAATTTTTAGCTGCTTCCAGTATATCCGCAAAGCTCTTCAACCTTAAATCACCTCTTGTTTATAAATCATTTTATAAATTTTAATTTTCTTTAATATTCTAACTAGAACATAATATTACGCTATTTTTCTATTACTAACTTTATATTAATGTTATTCCCCTGTCAAACCTTTTATATCAAGCTATTGGCCTGTGTACTGGTACTTAAATCAAATTGGCTTTAAGTCTTTCTAGTTCATATTTTTGCGTATCTGGACAATTTTTTTCATTAACATAACATACTTAAGTATTTCTACCTACAATTTTGTTATTCCTTCCTATACTGAAACAAAAAAGATACCCGGGTAATACATATCACCCGGGTCGATCATTTTATATTGTTTCAGGCTCCTGTAGATCTGTTATTAAAAACCAGCCCGCCACTAGCCGGATTAACATTAACCAGGATCTGGTCACCCTGAACACTCTTTCCTTCAAGTATATATACCGATAGCGGGTTTTCCAGGCGCTTTTGTATGGCGCGCTTGAGCGGCCTGGCGCCGTATACCGGGTCAAAGCCCTCTTTAGCTAGGAGCGCCCTGGCCCCCCCGGTTACCTCCAGAGAAATGCCCAATTTAGTCATGCGCTGTTTCAGTAAGCCCAGTTGGATGTCGACGATCTTGGTAATTTCATTCTGGCCAAGGTTATTGAAAATAACTATCTCATCGACCCGATTCAAAAATTCGGGCCGGAAGCTGGCTTTGAGTTCTTCCATTACCCGCTCTTCCAGTTGAGCCCTATTGCTCTCGCCCATTTCCCTGAACCAGTGACCGCCCAGGTTAGAGGTCATAATTATTACAGTATTACGGAAATCAACCGTCCGCCCGTGCCCATCGGTCAGCCGGCCATCATCCAGCAATTGCAGCAGGATGTTGAATACATCCGGATGAGCCTTTTCTATCTCATCAAAAAGGATCACTGCATACGGACGACGACGTACAGCTTCAGTCAGCTGTCCTCCCTCGTCATAGCCGACGTACCCGGGAGGGGCACCGATTAACCGCGATACCGTATGCTTTTCCATGTATTCGCTCATATCATAGCGCAACATCGCCCGCTCGTCATTAAACAGGAGGTGGGCCAGCGCCCGGGCTAATTCGGTTTTGCCTACTCCCGTAGGGCCAAGGAAGATAAAGGAGCCCATAGGCCGGTCCGGATCGGATACCCCCGCCCTGGCCCGGCGAATGGCATTGGAGACCGCCTGCACGGCCAGGTCCTGACCAACTACCCGCTCCCGGAGATGCTCTTCCATCTTCAGCAACTTTTGAATTTCGCCCTCCAGCATGCGCGAAACCGGAATCCCTGTCCATTTAGCTACTACCTCTGCAATATCCTCCTCGTCCACTTCCTCTTTCAGCATTTTATGAGCCTTCTGCAATTCGGTTAATTTCTCGTTATTTTGCTGCAGGCGCTTTTCCAGGTCGGGCATAATCCCGTAGCGCAGTTCGGCTACCCTTCCTAAATTGCCTTCCCGCTCGGCCCCTTGCTCCTCCAGCCTGGTCTCCTCAATCTTGCCCTTGATTTCCCGGATAGTCTGGATCAACTCTTTTTCCTGGTGCCAGTGCTCCTTTAATTCCGCCATTTTACCATGCAGGCCCCGTAGTTCGTCTTCCATTTTGGCCAGCCGGTCCCTGCTGCCTTTGTCCTGCTCTTTAGACAGAGCCTGCTTTTCAATTTCCAGCTGCCTGACCCGGCGGTCTATCTCGTCAATTTCCGTAGGCATACTGTCTATTTCAATTCGCAGGCGTGAGGCTGCCTCGTCAACCAGGTCAATTGCTTTATCCGGCAGAAACCGATCTGAAATATAGCGGTGGGACAGCGTCGCAGCAGCCACCAGAGCAGCATCCTTTACACGCACCCCATGATGCACTTCGTATTTTTCCTTGAGCCCGCGCAATATGGCAATGGTATCCTCGACACCGGGCTCTCCCACATACACCTGCTGGAACCGGCGCTCAAGAGCAGCGTCCTTCTCGATATGCTTGCGGTATTCATCAACAGTTGTAGCACCCACACAGCGCAGTTCACCCCTGGCGAGCGCCGGCTTCAACATGTTAGCAGCATCAACTGCCCCCTCGGCCGCGCCTGCTCCGACCAGGGTATGCAACTCGTCAATAAACAGAACTATTTCACCGTGAGCCTCGTTAATTTCTTTTAGGACGGCTTTTAGCCGGTCCTCAAATTCTCCCCTGTATTTTGCCCCGGCAACCATTGCCCCGATATCCAGGGCCAGTAGCCGCTTATTTTTTAGACTCTCCGGCACATCCCCGCTGAGAATGCGCTGAGCCAGCCCCTCTACGATGGCGGTCTTGCCAACACCAGGCTCACCGATTAAAACCGGGTTGTTTTTGGTGCGCCTTGACAATACCTGAACCACCCTGCGGATTTCCTCATCCCGACCGATCACCGGGTCTAGCTTGCCCTTGCGGGCCATATCGGTTAAATCGCGGGTAAAACGGGCAAGCGATTGGTATTTATCCTCCGGATTCTGATCAGTAACCCGCTGAGTACCCCGGATCTCCACCAGTATTTTATAGACCCGGTCAGGGGTTACCCCGGCCTGATTCAGGATTTTACCTGCTTCGCCCTTGCGCCTGGCAACCATCCCCAACAGGAGGTGCTCGGTGCTCAGATATTCATCTTTAAGTCGCTCGGCTTCCTTCCAGGCCAGTTCAACTGTTTCAGAAAGCCCCGGGGAAACATACATCCCACCTGCGCCATGCACCCTGGGCAGGCGCTCAACAGCTGCCTGCACCTGCGACCTTAGCCTCGCCGCATCTATCTCCAGCTTTTGCAATATTTGAGGTACTACTCCTTCTTCTTGACCCAACAAGCCAAGGAGCAGGTGCTCTTCCTCCATCTGCTGGTGGCTGTATTGTGACATCAGGCGTTGTGCTGCTTCAAAGGCCTCCTGAGTTTTCAACGTTAGTTTATCCATACGCATATGATCAACCCCTCCTTCCTGGTCTTTTCAATAATTTCGCCAGATTAGCGCGTGGATTTTCTTTATTTAAGCCCGCCAGCTTACGATATAAATCTTCCTCCTGCCTGGTGATGGTTTCAGGTATTACCACTTTGACTTTTACCATAAGATTACCGGAACTGCCCCTGCCCGGGTCAGGCATGCCCAGACCACGCAGTCGGAAAACCCTGCCGGATTGAGTCCGCGGCGGAATTTTCAAGGCAACCGTTCCTTTTATTGCAGGTATATCCACTACTCCACCCAGGACTGCCTCAGTTGCCGTAATTGGTATTTCACAGGTGAGGTCTTTGTCATTAATGCCGTAAAGCGGGTGGGGCAGCAAATTAATGGCCAGGTAAAGATCTCCTGGGGCTTTACCGCCTTTGCCGTCAACGCCCTGCCGGGGCACCCGCACTTTGTAGCCGTCCCTCACCCCGGCCGGTATTTTTACTTTAAAGCGCCGCCCATCTAACAGGAATTCCTTTTCTGCACCTGCATAAGCCTCCTCTAGGCTAAGTTCCAGCTGCACTTCCGTATCCCGGCTGCCTCTGGCCTGCCCCCTTCTCTCCCAGTACAGGTCTGAATCTGTAAACGGATCCATGTCACCAAAAAAAGTCCTGAAGAATTCACTAAAACCACCGTACCCCGGACTCTCGTAGTGGAACCGGATCCCGCCCGGCCCGGCCTCATGCCACTGGCCACCAGACCGCTGATACCTGCTCCAGTCAAAATTCTGCCAGTCGGCGCCCACTTCCGAACCGATTTCATCGTATTTCTTCCTTTTTTCCGGGTCACTCAAAACTTCATAGGCCTCACTGATCTCTTTAAAGCGCTTTTCCGACTGCTTATCACCGGGATTAGTATCCGGGTGATAGCGACGCGCCAGTTCTCGATAAGCTTTTTTTATCGCCTTGGCGTCAGCAGTTTTTTCCACGCCAAGAACTTTATAATAATCTTTATACTGCAAAACGGCTCACCCCCTTTTCTTAAAAAAGTCGAGGGGCAATTCCCTCGTCCAATAAAATATTCACCAACCGGGGAGACTGTTTATTATTTTAATATCAATTTTGACTTCAATTTAAGACCCTTATTTTTCAGTAACCTGATGTTGACTTTTGTTGACCTTAGTGTAAACTAGAAATTTCTATTTGTCAATCACTCAATATTAATTTTTTTTACATTTTTAACTTATTTCAGGTAGTCAAGCCCCTGCCAGCTACCGCCATTTCACGATTTATGCTATAATACTAAGGATACATCCACTGAAAGGACGGAGCTCTTTGCCTATAATATTCGGATCGCTGCTCATTCTTGGTTTTTTAATAGGGGTGATAACTGTCCTATATTTCCAAAATAAACCACCCCGTAGGAGAAGGCCATAATAGACCTACAATGAAGAACCACATAAATAGTTTTATTTTTTCTAAAAACTTTATTCAGGCAAAATGGAATTTTTTAAAAAGCACAGGTTAAAAACCGTGTGCTTTTTTTATGAACATAAAGTTGATGTATTAGGGAAAAGTTTACTGCAGCGGCCCCGGACTATTAAATTAAGTGCAATTTTTTTAAGTGATATACCTGAAAACAATCAAACATAAACTGATCTTAAATAAAAAACGAGGGTGAAAATGTATGAGAATGATTTCAGCTGTGGCGGCTGGCTTTATCATAAACCTTTTTCTATATTTGCTGGTTTATCTCGCTGTTCCCCAAGCCCCAATTCATGCTTTTTGGATTGGCTGGGCATTATTTAGCCTTTTGCTATATAAAAGGGCCAAAACATATAAAATGATCTGGTACAGGGCCTGCCTTATTGCCGCCGTTGAATGCCTGGCCATCCCGCCGGCTGCGTGGTTACTACCTCTTTTCAGTCAGCAAACCTTGCCTACAGCTAAACAAAGTGCCTATCTAAAGGGACAAGAATTCTGGTCTATTTACGGTAGCCAACTGGTCACTTTACTTTCCGGCTCAGCCGGTATTCTTATTGGGCTATTGCTCCTCTTCATCGCCCATTACGCCCTCAAGCCGGCAAGAAGGAAATGATAGTTAAATTATATTTCTGTATCTTACATTATTTTTATGTTTATGGACAAACTACCTTAAACAGTAAACGGAGGTGCACATATTTATGCAATTGACGGAAATGGAACTTCTCCACATAGGGGATCAGTTAAATGCAGAAGCGCTGGCCATCGCCAAGTACGCAGATAGCGCCAGGCAGTCCACCGACCCAAAACTCCAGCAATTGTACTCCAATCTTGCCGACAGGCACCGTGGTCACTACGAAACATTATTGCGGAATGTACAAAACCATGCCAATCAACGGCAATACTAAGAGGTGAATTAATATGCTAGAAGAAAAGGACCGCTTGAACGACTCGCTAATGACAGAAAAATTTATTGCCAGTGGTTACAATTTAGCTGCGCTGGAGAGTTCTAACGCACAACTTAAAGAAGCCTTTATGGGCATGTTGAGAGAAGAACACTTGATCCAGCACGAAGTATACATTGAAATGAACAACCGCGGCTGGTATCAACCGAAGGTGGCAAACCTTAATGACTTGAGCCAGAATCTCAACAAATGGAACCAGGAACTTAAGCGGGTACAAAATGCTGCCTTTCAAAATCCTGTGCCGCAGCAAGTCAACTACCAGAACAACTTTCCGCAATATAGTTATCAAACAGGAAGCAGTTCGCCTCCGATGGGAAACCAGGTTCAGCAACAAAACATGTATCGCCCTCCCCAAAACCCCGTAGCTTAGTATTAACGATTAACCCCTTTACAGGGGGTTTTTTTTATGCTATTAGGATTTACCGTTTAACCGCATATATTGCACTTGACCCCCTTATTCTGTTAACTAAACACAATTATCTTAATTATTTAGAAATAATACGGTAATATAATAACGGTAAAAATGTGAATAAGAGTCAGTAGAAGCATCAAATTCAGTACCAAATAAGTATATGGAGGGAAAAGCATGGCTGATGACACAATGAAATCTATGATGGTCGAGAACCGGGTCTTTGACCCATCCCCGGAATTTGTCGCAAAGGCCAGGATCAACAGTTTGGAGCAGTACAAGGAAATGTACCGCAGGTCGATTGAAAACCCGAATGAATTTTGGGCAGAAATGGCCGAGGAAAACCTGACCTGGTTTAAAAAATGGGAAACGGTTGAAGAATACAGCTTTACCGATGATGTATTCGTTCGCTACTTTGCAGGTGGCAAGTTAAATGTTTCTTATAACTGCTTGGACCGTCACCTGACCGACGGGCGTAAAAACAAGGCTGCCCTAATCTGGCAAGGTGAGCCATTGGAAGAGACTAAGACATATACTTATCAGCAATTGCACCGTGAAGTATGTAAATTTGCCAATGTTCTGAAAGACCTGGGCGTCAAAAGAGGTGACCGGGTAGCTCTATACCTGCCGATGATTCCAGAAGCAGCCATTGCCATGCTGGCCTGCACCCGGATCGGAGCCATCCATACCATTATATTCGGTGGTTTCAGTGCTGAAGCGTTAAGAGACAGAATTTTGGATTCCCAGGCTGAAGTATTGGTCTGCAACAACTTCGGCTATCGCTCCGGTAAGTTCCTGGGCGCAAAAGATGTAGCCGACAATGCCATGGCCCAATGCCCCAGCATTAAGAAGTGCGTTGTTGTCAAAAGGGTGGACAAGGAGTGCAACATGGTTGAGGGTCGCGACCAGTATTGGGATGACCTGATGGCTAAGGCTTCGAGTAAATGCGAGCCGGAAGCAATGGATGCGGAAGATCCGCTGTTCATTCTTTATACCAGCGGCAGCACGGGCAAGCCCAAAGGGGTTATGCATACTACCGGTGGCTACCTGCTTTACGCCCTGATGACTTGCAAATACTTCTTTGATATGAAAGATGATGATGTATATTGGTGCACAGCGGATGTCGGCTGGGTAACCGGGCACAGCTATGTTGTATACGGGCCAATGGCGCTTGGTGCAACCTCCCTGATGTTTGAAGGCGTACCGAACTACCCCGCGCCCGACAGGTTCTGGGAAGTTGTCGAGAAGTTCGGCGTTAATATTATGTACACTGCCCCTACCGCCATCCGGGCGATGATGAAAGATGGAGATCAGTACCCGAACAGTAGGGATCTCAGTTCCCTGCGCCTGTTAGGTTCCGTCGGTGAACCGATCAACCCTGAGGCCTGGATGTGGTTCTATACGGTAATTGGCAAGGAAAAATGCCCGATTGTAGATACATGGTGGCAGACTGAAACAGGCGGGCATTTAATCGCTCCAATGCCGGGCGCACATCCGATGAAACCGGGTTCAGCAGTAAATCCGTTCTTTGGCGTAGTTCCTGTATGTCTGCGTGCGGACGGCACCGAGGCCGATGTAAACGAAGGTGGGCACCTGTGCATGAAGAAGCCCTGGCCTGGCATTATGCGCGGTGTATTTGGCGATCCGAAGCGGTTTAAAGAAACCTATTTTGTACAGCAGCCCGGCTTCTATTTCAGTGGCGACGGTGCTCGTAAAGACGAGGACGGCTACTTCTGGCTAATGGGCCGTGTGGACGACGTGATCAACGTTTCCGGTCACCGGATGGGCACTGCAGAAGTGGAAAGCGCTCTGGTTGCGCATGACAAGGTTGCTGAAGCTGCTGTGGTTGGTTTCCCCCACGACATCAAAGGCGAAGGAATTTACGCTTATGTTACTCTTAATGCAGGCGTTGAACCAACCGATGCATTGAAGAAAGAACTTGTCACTCACGTCCGCAAGGAAATTGGGCCGATTGCCTCACCAGATAAGATTCAATTTACACCGGGCATGCCCAAGACCAGAAGCGGTAAGATTATGAGAAGAATTCTCCGGAAAATTGCTGCAGGAGCTATTGACGAACTTGGCGATACCTCGACTCTGGCAGACTCCTCTGTGGTCGATGATCTGGTAGCAAACAGGCAATAAGCATTATGCTTGAAAGAACCGGGCTTGTAATATCAAGCCCGGTTTTTATTTGCCATAGGTACTGAGCAGCAACAAGGCGAGGTATAAAAGTTTTAAATACTGAAAAGAAACCCTCTAACAAGAGGGTTTCTTATATAACAACGATTTCTTCTTTAAGCAGGCGCAACTTGCAAGTGAGAAGTACCTAAAAATATTTACCTTCCTAAACCGATATTACTTCTTTTACTTCTGGAATTTCCTGCTTGAGCATCCGCTCAATCCCCTGCTTGAGGGTTATTGTGGCGCCCGGTCACCCACCGCAGGCCCCTTTCAAGCGGACTTTAACAACCCCGTCAGGTGCTACATCTACCAGTTCGACATCGCCACCATCTCTTTGAAGAAACGGCCGCACTTTTTGAATCACTTCTTGAACTTTTAATTTCACACCATGGCCTCCTTTCTATCAATTTATTAACACAAATATGCTAGCCATCAACTAATGTATCTATTTTACCTATTATATCCTGCTATGACAAGATGAAAACGTGCGGTTCGCTTGTTTTTGATCTTTAGTACAGGATATGCACCCTACACCTTTGTTGTTGACTAACAGTCATTGTTCTGTTAAAATTAATAATGTTACAACATAACGCCGAAGTGGCGGAATTGGCAGACGCAGCGGACTCAAAATCC
>JAQVGZ010000101.1 GCA_028696455.1 Desulfotomaculaceae bacterium
ACGTGGCATTGCGGCAGAATGTGCAAAAGGCCCTGAATCGCGGCGAAGCTTATCACCGCTTCCGCCGCGCGATCGCCTACGTCAACTCCGGGAAATTCCGCGTTAAGACTGAAACCGAGCAACAGATATGGAATGAGTGCTCGCGACTCATAGCGAATGCGGTCATCTATTACAACGCAGTGGTGCTGTCGAGGGTGTATGAGCAAAAGAAGGCCAACGGCGACCAGGTGGCGATGAATATCATTCAAGGTATTTCTCTCGTCGCTTGGCAGCACGTCAATCTTTTGGGTAAGTTTGAATTCAGCCGGACGACGTCGCGAATCGACATCGAAGCACTGGTCGCTCGTTATGACGACCCATCTTGCTGGAGTAAAGTGTTACGGGAGTGGAGTGAAGACGTTTTATAGGACTAGCCGAATGAAACTTTTACCTTTTCGAGGGGTTGGGCAAAAATAGCCATCAACCTTATTCCCGAACCCGAAACACAATCACATTTGGAGGTTTTATCTGAACCTCCGAAGTCCAAAAGAGGGAGGCCGAAGAAATCAACTCAACCCAGGCCAGAAGACTCAATACAGAATCATCTGCCTGCCTTATCTCCAGAAATCTTGCCGGAGTTATCAGCTGCCAACCAAGGGGCGGCTATGTTAATGGATTTTGACCAGATAGTGAAGTACGAACCCCAGAACGAGGCCGAATTGGTCTCGCTCACCAAATCCCTGGAATGCCAGGGTCAAATATCCTTGCTGGTAGCTTACTGGTTGATCGGCCACAGCATCATTAAATTCTATAAAAAGCATTATGGTCAGCAAGAATTGCAAAACCTGGCCGCGCAAACCGGGATTGGGATCGACACCCCCCACAAGGCCTGTAAATTTGCCCGCCAGTATCGCCGATGTGCTCCTGGTCTTTGAGGAGTTCGCCTTGTGCCCTTTCTGGAGCGGCGCATACTGCTAGCTGGAGTTCTGAGTTGTAAGCGAGGAACTACAATTTTAAAACCGCCAGGAGATGAAGGGGATAGCAAGGGCAGAAACCCCTTTCTGCATTGGAGGGGCCGTAAAGAGTTTACCTGTTCGAATCTCAAGGCCGGGAAGCAAGAGAATAGACGAAACCATATATGGATCAGGAAGGCTTCCAAAAAGGGAGGGAACGGTTCCTTCAATAGGAGTAACTAAGGACGGAGAGCTAGTCCCGGTGAGGGATTCCGGGTGCTTGGAAACTTTCTGCAAGCAGAGACATTTTTAGCTTGACAGACTGTTTTTTTTGTGGTAACGGCGAAATCGTGGAATAATTATTTATTCCCTTTACCCTTTTATGAGCAGCCGCAATTGAGCCGTCCTACCCTTCATGTCCCTTTCCCACTGGAGAAAGGAAGGCAATATGCCAAAATCCTCTTTTTTAAATGGATTGCTGGTAGCTTAGGTGTTAGCACTATCATGTCAACCAGACCACCTTGAAATAAAGGATGGCAAATTAATCTTGAAGGTAGAGAAAGTCTGTTTTGGCTTTTATCTAGCAACAATGGAGCCATGTTGCCTTCTATACAGCTGAACAAAATCCGCTCCTATCGTTGGATGAAATAAAGTGTAGAAAAAGTGTAGAAATTCAAAGGCTAATTTAAGACATTCAGCTTGGTTGACCGGTGAAGAGTTTTTTTAAATACATGCCTTTTTTAAGGATAGCCGATACTAATTGCGAGACATTCCAAAGCATTGGTAATGGCAATTCCCCCAAACTTGGCCACGAACATCCAGATTTAAAACTTTTCATTACATACCTAACATTTGATGAGGTAATCATTACACAAGATGGTGGTATACGCGTGGAATTCATAGAAAGCGATTGAATCATAACTTAACAGCCAAAAGCATGCCGCAACCGTGACCGACACAGTTACTACGACGATAGAGATAAAAGTTAATCAATTAAGCGCTCTGAGTGAGGAAGGAAATAAACATGTATCAGAAAGTTAAACTGATTATAATCTTAGTCGGCTTTTTCCTGTTTTTATTTCAAATAACCCATGTCGGCGGTCAAGGCGAAACGGTTTCCATAAAGGAGTTAATGCCATTGGTAAAAATTAAAATACCAAATATGAAGCTGAAAGGCAAACCTGTTGGCAACAGCAATAATGGTATTACTGAAGTTACAGCTAACTATGTTTCTGCAACAAAAACCGTAAGAATAAATATTGTTGATTACGGCAAGACAACCGCAAACGGAGGTTCCCCCGGCATTTTTGGTCTCCTTCACCCACCGCATAGCCAAATAATAAGATCTGATATCAATGGTTATACTTGTGAGCAAACTTACTATCCAGATAAAAAAAGTAGTTATCTTAAATTTTATGTTGGCTCTTTTGGTATCTATGTAAATGGCGATGGGATAGATGATGCAGAAGAATTACAAGAGATTGCTAGAAAAATTAACGTTAAGCAGATTGAAGCCCTGGCGGCAACTAAAATAGCTAAGTAACCGTGCCGATTTGCCTTTTATAAGCGAAAGGTAACCTTCACTGGTTGCAAGGCAAGGGAAAGATCAATGTTTATTGTTTTTTGGGGGAAAGACCATGAAGGAGAAATGGTGGTCATTAATTGCGGTTTTTGGTCTCATGCTTGTCTTTGCCAGCTATCCGACCATTCCGGCCAACGGTGAGTCCGAGGCCCTCTCTAATCTTAGCGAACAAATAACCAACCAGAAGATACTGGGAGATAAACCCCCAGCCTCGCCCTCCCAGGGGGCCCCAGGCCAGGAACTGCAACCTGACTCTCCCTATGTCAGCGCCTTGACCGGCGTGGGGTCCAGGAAGATGGTCCTCATCGACTTTCCTGGCGTCAGTTGGAAAGGAGAGCATCGGGAAGGGGATTGGGGCACACTCTTGCCCAAGGATCATGTGACGATTTATGTGCGCCATCAAGGAGCTATCTTGAATCCGGGAGGGCGGGATTGGATCTCTCGGGGTGTTAAGGTCATTGAACTCCCACACCAATGGGATGAAAAAGCCGCCGAAGCCAAGCTCCGCCCGGAGATCGAAGCGGCCCTGAAGGCCGGGAAAAGCGTCCACGTTATCGGTGACCTCAACATCACCTTCCTACGGCATGTGATCAGAGGCAAATCGGGGGAGGACATGTGGGGCGCCACCCTGGCCGACTACACCCTAAAAACCGTGGCCCAAATATCCCCCGGCACCTTTAACATCTTTGCCGCCCATAGTCATGGCACCATTGTCACTAATTATATGAAGGAGACAGGGAAAATTCATTATGGCATATTGGCTTCTCCTAGGGGAGACCAAGGGGTTTCCCTGGCTCTGACGCGGCCCAATCTACCGCTCGATATCATTAGGGCTAAAGGGGATGCCCCTAGTTGGCAAAGAAAGGTGAACATCGATTCCCTTCGATATCATAGCAACACCCGCATCCTGGAGTTACAGGACTCCAAAGCCGGTCGCATCGCCACCCATGGGATGACTGATAACCTGGACACCAAAGGGAAATTTCAAGTGCGGGGGAGGGGGTATGAAAAGGAAGTACTGACGGCCCTCCGGGAGCCTATTGCGGACCGGCTGGAACTGGCGATGCGTCGAACATACGAATTAACATATTTAGATGTCAATGGTAAGATCTTAGAACAAGATAAGATTTTCAACACAGCCAAGGCGATGACTTCCATGGCCAGCAAGGATACCCATGGTATTCTCATTATAACCGATAGTAAAAAAGTTGCTAATGTTGCCGGAAAAGGGATACCCCCCAATATCAAAAATAAGGTGATCCATCCAGATGATCTATCGAAGTTCCTCAAAACCCCTGAAAGTAGAAATTACGACACAATTTGTAAATTTAACAAAACTAGACCGCCTGATCTTGAACATGTATATGGGGATCCCAATGTGGGGCTAAGGAGGGGCGATTCAGGGTTTGATGGCCCCCCTCCAAAACAACCGCCGATGCTACCTTCCGTTCCCCCCCCGCGGGCCGCCTTCCGCCCTTTACCCTCTCAATGCCCCTTGCCAAAAATCTATCGTAATTTGGGCATCCATAGCTGCCAGAAGAATGTCAATCTGCCTTCTCAAACCACTTTGCGGAATATCAATTGTCCTCCAATCAATATATACAACCCCATATATATGCCCAGGGTTTATCTGCCAACCACTACTTTGCCATACAGGCCTCTCCCTAAATTGCCATAAAATATTTAAGAGGAGGTTTTGAGTATGAAATTTAATACTTTTTTCGTTGCATTAGCCTTCATGTGCCTATTTCCATTAAATAGTCTTGCCGTGGACGAAGTGAAAATTGGCTATTTCGTTGATCGCTTAATGCTAACCCAGGAAGTGGTCGTCTCAAACCCTGCGTTACAAAAGAAAATCGAGGAGATTGGTCAGCGCTTGGCCCTTGCTACCGGTCGGTCAGATATCAAGTATACCTTCCGGATTCTAAATAATCCCGTGTTTAATGCCTACGCGGCCCCCCGGGGGCGTATCTATATTAATACCGGGCTATTTGATTTAGTGGATAACGAAGACCAACTTGCCGGCGTTATGGCCCATGAAATGGCCCATGTTGTCAAGAATCACACCGTGAAAGCCCTGAGAACAAAATTTTGGGGAGAGGCAGTAAGAAATGCTTTCATCCAGGCAGCTGCGGCTGCGGCGGGCGTGGCGATTAGTCAATCGGTTAGTGACTCTGGCGGCGCGACTGCAGAACTATGTGGGCAATTGGGAATGATAGGAACCAACATCGCCCTGAGCATTCTCACCAGCCCCATTGGCATGGCCATATACAAAGGCTACCAGAAAGAATATGAACTTGAGGCCGATGACCTGGCCCTGGAGTACACTGCTCGAGCCGGCTATGATCCAGATGGTTATATTGTCTTACTTGCCAAGGCAGAGAATGAAAAAAACCGGTTAAAGCTCAATGAAAATAACTACCTATCCAATTTCCTCAATGCCGAGCCTGGATTGGTGGAACGCCTCAGGAATGCCCGGGAAAAGGTAAAAGCTAAGGTTAGATAAATTAAAGAGAAATATTTCAGACCATGCGGTTTTCCATGGGAAGGGGTTTCATGCGAGTTATCTTGTTAGGATTCCTATTAGTTGTGGTGAGCGGGACCTGGCTCTGGGCTGAAGATAAGATTGAAAGTTACCGACAGTTAACTCAGGCCAAGGAGTTTTTAAAAGAGGGTAGAATCCAGGAGGCCACCAATGAACTTCAAAAAATAATCAACAACGACCCCCACCAGGTCCAAGCCTATCTCCTACTAGCCTTGGCCCTCCAGAGGAGGTCTCAACCCGATGAACAAAAAATATTGGCAGTCCTAACCAAAGCTGTGGAGATCGCTCCCAATAATCCCGATCCCCATTTGCTCCTGGCGCAAAGCCACAGCCGCCTGCGGGCCAACAACCAAGCCATCGAGGAATTCCAAAAGACTATTACCTTGGGAGGGGATATCTCCACTCTGGTCTCCGCCCACTTGGGCTTGATGGCTATCTATAAACGGCTAGGACAACAAGAAAAAGCCCAGAGAGAATTTGCAAACGCTTGCCGCCTGGCACCGGAGGTTAAAGACTTAGTGGAACAGGCGGAGATTAACGAGGTTACTCCCAAACCGATACTCGATTATCTCCAAATTGAGGACGGCATCCATCCCCCGCTTAAGGAAAGAGTTAAACGCTTGCAAGAAAAAAGAGCTGGAGGAAAGCCATGAAAGGGCGAAAATTACTTTCTCTTTTGTTTGCCTGGCTGTTTTGCCTAACCATAAATTTAACGGGCAGCCAGGCTGAGGATCTCATTTTCGAAAAGTCTTATGGTAATGAAAGATTTCGTTATGCAGTCCCCCAGGAAACCAAAGGACCCTACACGATTTCTAACTTTCCGATGGAATTTGAGCGAACATATTCGGTTTCTGTTGAAAAAGTGTGGAAGGCGTTGGAGAAGCTCGTGAATTCGAAAAATGGTGTTTTTATAGTCAAAGATAAATCCTCTAATTTTATTACATTTCGCTATAGTGAAACTGCTGATGTCAGTCTTATTATTAAAGACCCTTTAATGCGCCTAATGGGGGGTCTAACCTCAGCTTATTGTTCACGCGGTATTCCGCCAGAAGCCAAGCAATTCAAGATATATTTTAACGTTTATGTAAAGGCTAAAAGTACAACTGAGACCTTAGTATATGCCACGTTTTTCATGCCGGTGTGTCATGGCCAATATAAAAATTTCGATGTAGAATTTTTTAATGAATTGACTAAGTATATTTCTGGAGGCTGAAATGAGGCCCGCGATACTATTCAACCTTGTTGCAATTCTGTCATTTGTTTTTTACGGTTGTATCAGTCCCATGGGCATTATGCCGGGGGCGCGCTCCCAGCTGACTCAAACGAAACTGGACGAAGTAGTCCATAAGGACTTCCAGGATCTCGAGATCCAGGATGCCATGATCAAGCAAGAGGGAACTAAACGTGCCCTCCCTTACGTCACTTATGACGAGGTATGGGATGGGGCCCTCATTGTGTTGATGCAAAAGGGCATCATTGGTCGTTGTGACAAAAACTCGGGCGTCATTTTTTGTATTACTACCCCTCCTTCGGCCCTAGTCATTGAAAACGCCGATCCCCCCAAGGCTTACCTCAAAATAATGGATGAACTTTTCGAATACGACAAAAAATATGTTTTTAAACCTGTCCTTAACCCGATGGTTGTTTTAACCCCCGGCATGAAGAAGATGGAAGATGTCGCCACTGCCGTGGAGGAGAAGGGGGTAGCTTTGAAACTATCTATGTCTGATAAAGAAAAAATTGCTACCGACCTCCTGGACAAAGTGGCCACCCAAGTCTACGCTGGGAAGAAATGGAAATTTTTAACCGCTAAATAACAGCATGAGGCCTCTACGAAAGACTTATGAACTCAAACCCGACGGGTAATCCTTGATTAGCCTGACACCATCAGGGTCAGGAGGGAAAGATCCCCGCAACCGGAAACAGCCCTGGGGCCGACGATCGAACCAAAACGTAACCTACCTAAATCATTAG
>JAQVGZ010000022.1:0-8397 GCA_028696455.1 Desulfotomaculaceae bacterium
CCTGTTCTTAAGTTCTATATCAATCTCCGCAAAGGTTTTTTCGTATTCCGGCAGGTAAAACAGTGGGTCGTAACCAAACCCTCCTTCGCCCCGCGGCTCTCCAGCAATCATACCCTCGCACGTTCCCTGGACTGTATACACCGGCCCCCCGGGCCTGGCGATGGCAATTACACATTGAAAGCGGGCGGTACGTTTTTCAGGGGGTACCCCGGCCAAAAGATTCAGCAGTTTTTTATTGTTAGCCTGGTCGCTCTTTTCTTCCCCGGCAAAGCGTGCTGAAAAAACTCCCGGAGCCCCGTTAAGGTAGTCCACCTCCAGACCGGAGTCATCAGCCAGGGCTGTCAACCCAGACAATTCAGCCGTAACTGTTGCTTTCTTTATAGCATTTGACTTAAAAGTATCTCCGTCCTCTTCAATATCTCCAATCAGAGGAAAGTCGCGCAGGGATAACACCTCAATCCCATAAGCTGCAAGTATTTTGGACATTTCCCTGACCTTGCCCTGGTTGTTGGTAGCTAAAACCAGCTTCAACTTTATTCTTCCTCCCCGCTCCACTCAACGACGCCAAGCGCTTCTTTTTGAATGGAAATAAGCTGTTTGATTCCCTTCACTGCCATTTCAATCATGTTTTCCATATCCTGTCTGGTGAAAGAAGCTTCCTCCCCGGTTCCCTGGATTTCTACAAAACGGCCGGCGCCGGTCATGACAACATTCATGTCGACCTCCGCCACTGAGTCTTCCCTATAGCACAGGTCCAGGATAATTTCATCGCCCAACCGCCCAACACTGGTGGCGGCAATAAAGTCAGTTAAAGGTACGCGCTGGATCAGTCCACGCTGTTTAAGTTTATATAGGGCTTCCGCCAGAGCCACAAAGGCCCCGGTAATGGAGGCTGTGCGGGTGCCCCCGTCTGCCTGGATAACGTCACAGTCCAGCAGAATTGTTCGCTCACCAAGCGCTGACAAGTCGATCACTGAACGTAGTGAACGACCAATCAGGCGCTGAATTTCGTGTGTCCTGCCACCAACTCTACCCCTGGCCGCCTCCCTTGGGTTTCTGGTTCCGGTGGCGCGCGGGAGCATGCCGTACTCGGCTGTAACCCAGCCCTTTCCTGCCCCCTTTAAAAAAGGAGGGACTCTCTCCTCAACGGTAGCCGTGCATATGACCCGGGTATCTCCCACTTCAATTAACACCGAGCCCTCTGCATACTTGTTAAAGTTCTTTGTTAACCGCACCAGCCGTAATTGGCCGGGTTCCCTGCCGTCAATTCTATTCATGCTTATACCTCTTAATAGTGATTTGTAGCTTGCTGTGCATCCTAACCAGTAAATTGGCCCAAACTCATATTTATCTTTTTACGGCACAGATATATATGTCTCCCCTTCCTGCACTGCCGTCACATGATTGCCAAATGCTGCTGCTGCCTGGGCGCTTAACTCCATAGGGTCATATTCCGGCCAGAAATGGGTAATTAAAAGCTGTTTAACACCAGCGGTCTTAGATACTTCCCCTGCCTGTCTGGCGGTCAGATGAATGTCCTTCAGATAACCGGCGTCGCGGTCCAGGCCACTAGCCTCACATAAAAACAGGCTAGCCCCGCCAGCCAGGGCAATAAGTCCCTCTGTACGGGCGGTATCGCTGGAAAAGACCAGTCCACCCGCACCACCAAATGATACCGCATAGCCGGGCAGGGAGTGTTTAGTTGCTACCAGGCGAACTGTCAGCTCACTAATATCCACCCTACGGGAGGTAAAGCCACCGGTTATTGTTTCCACAGGCAGAGATTCAATGGCAATAACTTCAAAAGCATTTCTATAGCTGTCCAGCAGGCCGAATTCCCCCGCTGGTCTGTTTGGGATATATAACTTCAAAGGAGCATTATGGCTGCCCGCCCGTCTGGCCCCTTCAACCGCATGGCGCAGCGGGAAGAGATCCAGATAGTGATCATGATGCAAGTGGGTTATAATTACAGCGTCCAGAGAGCGAAAGTCTATGTAATTCATCAGCCTGCTCAGGCTTCCGCTGCCCGCCTCAAGCAGTATGCTTATCCCGCCATCGCGAATCAAATAGCCTGAGCAGGCGCCACCGGCCCGAGGATAAGGACCCCAGCAGCCAAGGACGGTAAGCTGCATAATTTTAACCTCCGTACAAATTTTCATCTGTTTACTCCTGGGCGTGAACGCAACACCCGATAGCGCCTGCGTATTCCGGATTTGACGGCACAACTACCGCAACCCCGGTCCTTTGCCGGATTATTTCTTGAAGCGCGCTGCTATGAGCTACCCCGCCGGTAAACACAACAGTATCACTGGCAAGCTTGGCCAGCATAGGGTGAATGCGTTTGAAAATACTGTAGTTTACCCCTGCCGCCAGGGAAGACACGGAAAAACCCTGAACAATCTTGTCAATGAGCTCGCTTTCCCCGAAAATGGCGCAGGTAGAGGTCAGGTCAACCGGGTTTTGATAATACCGACTTAATTCGGGCAGGCTGATGTTTAATACCGCTGCCATGTTTTCCAGGTATCTGCCTGTGCTGGCTGCGCACTTGTCATTGGTCAGAAAGTCCACCAGCCGGCTATTGCGCACCAGGGCTACCTTGCTGTCCTGCCCGCCCAGATCGAGCAGGGTAAAGTCGGATAGCCCGGTGAGATAAACAGCACCCAGGGCATGAGCCTTAATTTCTGGAATCACCTGGGCTCCCCGGATGTCCACAGTTTGACGGCCGTATCCCGTTGCAGTAATTTGTGCGCCCTTGATCTCAAGGCCAAGGGCAGAAAAGTCGATAGATAGCTGACCGCCGGTTTTTGTGCCATATTCCCGATAAAAATTAATCGTGTCCAGCTTCCTTAACCGGTAGGTCCGGTCTTCACTCATTATGGCAATTTTAACACTGCGGCTTCCCAGGTCAAGGCCGATATACATAAGCTCACCTCAGCACATCTAAAAAAACATCCAGGCGCATCCTGGTCCGAGCATCCAGGCGGCCAGGCCGGTCTCCCTCCAGGGTTAGCAGCGGCAGTTTAAGCTTTTCCCGGATAATCAGATCTTCAATTTGTCGGAAACAAAAGCTCTGAGCATAATGAATGACCCCGTCCAGACCACGTCTAGCCGCTTCCCTGGTGATATCTTCCAACCGGAAGAAAACCCCATACGGGTATGTGTATTGACGGTATTGCTCAACCAGGTCATCAGCATCGAAGGGCATGGTAAACTGGCGCTGGACCTCATTAAATACTACACGCGCGCCGCGCTCTTCCAGATACTGATACAGGTCATCTACTATTGGAGGCACACCAATGTACCCCAGCCGCAGCTCCTTCTTTGCCGGCGGACGCGAGTGGGCCTTATCCAACAGCGCGGATACATCTGCGCCAAACTGCTCCGGATTGCCGCAAAAGTCACTGCAGTTAATCTGATAAAGGTGGTTATCCCACCCGCTGACCCGGTTTTCCTGCCAGGTGAGCCGATCTAACTCCCACACCATGCGCCGGGCCCGGTTCAGACGCTCCTTGGCTTCCGCTACCTGCCCCCAGGATACCCCAAAGAAGGACATCATTTTTTCAATCTGAAGGCGCAAGAGGTCGGCATCCCGGTCATATGGAAAAGCAAAGGGCACAATCTCCTTCCCGGCCAACTGAAGGGTTTCCATCAGGGCATGAGTATTGCTGCAATCACCCTGGGTCACCGCGATAACAGTTTGAATATCCCGGTGCTGTAGTGCTGTGCTGTAAATTCCTTTGATCCAAGCGCATATATTGCGGGGGTATCCCGCTAATTCGGCCTCTTCCACCAGCGATTGAGGGTTAGCGCTAGTTATGAAAATGTTGTTCAAATCCACCGGAACCCAACCAGCGGCAAATATTATTTCTACCGGTACTGTTGTAGTCATGCCAACCATAGGCACGGTTCTCACCCCTTAAGAGACAACCATAGTATTTACCGACTCGTTGGATTAAAATCCTCGGCGGACTTTTTATATTAAAGCTCCGCTCTGGTTACCGGGCCTACATCTTTTCCTAAAAATCTCCGCGCCTGCTCACGAAAGGCTTGCGGTTCGCCGCTTACGAAAAAGCGGTGCATGGGGCAGGGACCACCAGTTGTCAGCAACCCCAACCTGGCCATTTCAGCCGCCGCCAGCTGCACTGTTGCCCCGGCCGGATCCACCAGCTGTACGTCCGGACCCAATACGTCGGCTACTAGCCTCGCCAAAAAAGGATAATGCGTGCAGCCGAAAATCAAGGTGTCAATGCCAGCTTCCCGTAGAGGAAAAAGGTATTGATTCACTGCTTCGACAGCAGCGGGCGAATCCAGTTCACCGGCCTCAACCAGAGGAACCAGGCGCGGCGCCGCCTGGCTGTATACCTCAATACTACTGTCTCGCTTTTTGAGTTCGTTCTCATAAGCTCCGGAGCGAACTGTAGCCTCAGTGGCAATAACGCCCACTTTTCTGTTTCGGGTAAGGCGCAGGGCTTCGGCAACACCCGGTTGAATCAAGCCAATCATAGGCAGCGGATAGCGACTCGACAGCACGGGTAAAGACAGGGCTGAGCTGGTATTGCAGGCGAAAATAATAAATTTCACTCCTTGTCCCGCTAAAAAAGATACTATCTTATCGGCAAAACCCAACAACTCACCCGCGCTGCGCTGACCATATGGTATATGCGCAGTGTCACCAAAATAAATAGTAGCTTCGCCCGGGAGGATGGTATTAATAACCCTGCTTACCGTAAGCCCCCCGATCCCCGAGTCAAAAAGTCCGATAGCCCCGCTTTTATTCATTTTTCCCCTCCTCAATATGACAATGGAGACCTCAAGTACAGTTTTGCAAGAGGAGTTTGCGCAACATGACAATCATTTAATACTATTCACTGGCCCAGCAAAGGTTCCTCTTTTTTTCAAAAAAAAATTAACCCGGGCTGGTTACACATATTTAAGCATCCCCGCCGGGCTTTTTGTTTATGAACACAGAATTATCTAAAAAGCATCACTAAGCAGATCTTTTTTCGGCAAAGTATATCCCAATCCCTCTGACAATTGCTTCCGCAGCCTTATTGCGGAAACTGTCTGTACCCATTAGTTTTTCTTCGGCAGCATTCGAGATAAAGGCCACTTCCGCCAGGATGGCCGGCATATCTGATGTTCGCAGCACCGCAAAGTTCGCTTCTCTGACCCCAGCATCCCGCAGGTTAAGGGATCTAAGTAACTCGGCCTGGACGTAGTGAGCCAGCCTGCTACTTTCCTGAATCCGGGCATTTTCGCGGGCTGAGCCATAACCACTGTAAATGTATGTGCTAGTACCGCCATAGGACCGGTTCTCATTAGCGTTCATATGAATACTGATAAAAACATCAGCGTTGGCGTTATTTGCTTTGTCAGTGCGCTCGTACAACCCAACATAGCTGTCACTAGACCTAGTCATAACGACTTTGGCACCTTTAGCCTCCAGGAGTCTGGCAACACGCTTGGCGATATCCAGATTAACCTCTTTCTCCCTGGTTCCACCCTTGCCCATAGCCCCCGTTTCACTGCCTCCATGGCCTGCATCTATGGCAATTATCTTGCCCCGGTAAGCTCTGCTGAGATCAGGAATATAGGTTTGTAGGGTTAGTGTTTTCCGGTCACTAGACAGTAAAGCCTCATACTGGGCGCCGCCCAACAATTCAAAAACCAGCCTGGTTACGTCAGGATCTCTCTGGTAATACCCCACCCGTATCTGCTTAACGGTGCTGGAATTAACCACCTTGCTTGAAGGGAGGTCACCTGGTGTGATCCCTTTCAAATCCACAACCAGACGGTCAGGGTTACTCAAAAAAAATGAAGTGTATTCAATGGGCGCGCTGGCCAGCACGGTAGTTTTTGTCTTACTTCCGGATTGGCTGACGTTTAAGGAAAGCGCTCTGCCTGACTGGCTTGCCTTTCCACTGTCCGGATCCTGATCAACTTTTCCCGGGTTCTCGTCAACCGGATTCACCGTCTGCCCCGGTGTCACAGGTTCAGTCGGAGTCGCTGGCTGTTCAGGTGGCGCAGATTGTAAGCTAACTAACCAGCCAGCTATCCAACCTGTCCCGCCATTTGGTGTATTTACATGGTACCAGCCGTCCGCTTGTCCCAAAACCGGCAGGCTATTTCCCTGGTTAACCTGCCCGGTAACTGCGTTCCCAGTGCCTGGACCGCTGCGCACGTTGACCACACTTCCGGTAACCGTGGCTACTTGAACACTGCTTTGAGGTTCTCCTGTGGAAGGTACACCCGGTGTAGTTGGCGCCGGTGTTGCAGTGGTATTAACCGCAACCAGCCAGCCGGCTATCCAGCCCGTCCTGCCATTTGGTGTATTTACTTGGTACCAGCCGTCCGCCTGCCCCAAAACCGGCAGGCTGTCCCCCCGGGATACCTGCCCGGTGACAGCGTTCCCAGTGCCTGGACCGCTGCGGACATTGGCAACATTAACTGATACAACAGCATTTTCCCCGGCAGCAGAAATGTTCGGGTATGCCAGGAAAATTACAAAAAGCAGAGCCAGGATACATGGAAAAGCCAAAGCAAAATGCAAACGGTTCTTATATGGCATTATCTACCCCCCTACGCCTGCTGGCGATATATTTTATTAAAAATCTTTTTATAAATTCTACGCACAAACCCAAAATTCCTCTAATTTTATTTTCTTTCCCTAAAAATACAGCGGAAGGAACAATAATAAAACCACATATTGTTGAAGTTCTAACCATTTTAAGACTTCGGTAATATGTGGTAGACAATAAGCTGAGATTTAACGGCGTCCTTAATTGCCATCAGATTTTCCTTCCACTCGGGACGGGCGGCGCTTAGAGGCACGCTTGCGGCTTTCATGTTTCTTTTTTAAGTAAGGTACGGCCGTATTCACATAAACCAGGCAGACCAAAAAGGCGATTATCAAAACAAACAGCGCCATGCGGTCAGCTGCCAGCAATGCTGCCGCCAGGGCAGTGAAAACCACTATAGAAAGCGTGGGAATAGCATACCCCCACTTTACCCAGTATGGGCGGGGCTGGTCCGGCATCCTGCGGCGCAGGCTGATTACGGCCAGACCTACCAGGGCATATACTATAGATTCCATTGCCGCAGCCAGTTCTACCAGGATTAGATAATTGTGGGTGATTTGCGTAACTCCCGCAACAGCTACCGCAATAAAAAAGAGGGTAATGATGGACACCCATGGAGTAAAAAAACGTATGCTTAACCGGCTGAAAATTGCCGGGAGAACTTGTTCCCGGGCAGAAGCATACATGAACCGTGATACACTGATTATCCCGGCATTAAAAGTGGTAACAGAGGCTGCCAGGCTGACCACCACCATCCAGGCCGCACCGGCTCCTCCCAGAACCGAGCGGGCAAAAACCATTTGAGGAGCGGCTGTCGCCACAAGGGTTTCTTTCGGCACAACCGCAGTCATAGCCACTGTAAAGGCAGCGTAGGTTACACTAAGGATGCCCAAAGCGATCATCATCCCTTTGGAAATCAGTTTGACCTGGGTAACCTCTTCAACCAGTGGGGTTACCCATTCAAAGCCGACAAACAGAAATACTCCCAGCGCAATAGCGTTAATTAAGCCTGAGGCGCCACCCGGCGACAAAGGCGCGCTTAACTGAAAATCAACTTTATTGAAGGCAAGCAGACTGAAGGCAATCAATGATACAATCAGACTATATGTGATTACATCCTGAAAGCCTCCGGCTATTTTAACCCCCCTGACGTTCATACCGGTAACCAGAAGAAGCAGTATAACAATCCATGGAAAAGGCCGCGCACCTGGGAAAATCTCGCTGATGACCTTAGCCAGAACATAGCTTTCCGCTCCCACTACACCGATTATCACCACCAGCATGTACAAAAGCGATACAGTCAGGGCAATCTGGCTGTTAAAAGCACGCCCGAAATACAACCTGATTCCGGCAGCAGAAGGCAAAATACCGTTCAATTCGGAAAAGCAGGCGGCGGCCATAAAACAAAGAATCCCGCCGGACAGAATTGCAATCCAGGCGGTATCACCAAGCATATAACCAGCCACCTGCACGGCAGCCACAAAGGACGAGCTGGCCAGGGTCAGGCCGGCACTGGTAGCAACCACCGTGCGCAGGGTAAGGACCCTTTTTAGCTGCATGTTATTCACCCCAAATCATTAGCGAGATAAAATCCAGCCGGATAATATCATCTTCCTGTCCCATGATCTTTAATGTGCCGTTGTTGTAGGGTTCAGTGGGTGTAATATCACCGTAAAATATATCGGCCAGGGTCTCGCTGTCTGAAATGACGGTAAGGTCAGGTTTTTCCGCAGTTCCCTCGATTAAAGACACTACCCCTTCCCACACAGTTAAAGTATGATAGGAATCAATATCGGTAGCCTTAATCACCACTACCCGG
>JAQVGZ010000022.1:8497-30157 GCA_028696455.1 Desulfotomaculaceae bacterium
TCCAGCGAGCTAACCATCAGGACTTTCATCCCCTTATGGAGCAGTCCGCTTTTTTCAGTCAAGTAACGCACCACCTCGCGCTCCAGAGTATTTTTTAGACCACTGCCGTCTACCACCGGAGTTATCTTTACGGCATTCATCAACTTTAGCCCGTCCCGGATGGCATAACGCTTTTGCCGCACATAAACGTACACATCAATCCCACCCAGGCCGATGGCGTCAACCTTACCGTCCAATTCCTGCAACACTTCCAGGGCGCGCTGAAAGGCACCGTCCGTCCCCAAGCGGGATATCTCAAACTTGTCCCCCAACAGTTCCAGCTGGACCTTATGGTCACGCCTGGAGGAGCCAAGGCTAACACTGACAACCTGCTTCAATAAAAAAACCTCCTATCGCGCCCTTCTCTTAATTATGACATTTTATACTATACCATTGTATCCAAATTAAGCTAAAAATACAAGCATGACCATCCTGCACTAGCCAGCAGCGACCCGGAGGCTCTAACCTTAGATTTCAAGTTATAGGCGACTCCCCCAGCGAATTAGACCAATAACCACAACCAGAACAGCCGCGATAAACCAGAAAGCGCCGGCGTGCAGGTTAGCCAGGCCGAAAAACACCCCCATACCGGCGCCGATAACCGCCCCGTAGATTTCAATCTTTTGCAGATTGTTCATTGTCACCCGCTGGAACATGTCTACCAGTTCCCGGGGTGAATAGTCTTCGATTCTCGATTGTACTATCCCTTTCAAATCCAGGCCCTCCAGGAAGGCAGGGATCTTATTTTTTAGATAAGCAGCAACCAGACCTGCCGATACTTCTTCAAATTTTTCCAGGGTAGCTGGAGGAAAACGATCCCTCAGGCGGCCAACCCGGTAGGCCGCGATTTCATCTACCAACGAACGGGCAGTCATCCTGACAAAGCGCAGGGTAACGGGCTGTCGGATGAGACTGATGCTCTGGCGCACCAGCGCAGCCTCCGCCTCTTTTGGACTAAGGCCGGCATACCGCGCGAGCAATTCCGATACTGTTGACCCGGACAAAGCATTGTAGCGTTGCATTAAAGATTCGCCCAGCCAGTCCTGTACACCGGCCTCATTAAGCCATTTGCCCAGGCGTTCGGCCAGCCAGTCGCCGGCTTGGGCAAGCTGCCCGGGCTTAAGGCTCCCCGCCAGTTCGCCCACCGGGCGGTCAAGGACTTTGTCTGCCTGCTCCTGAATATACTGCTGCAGCCACTGTTTTACCTCAGGTGAGGACAAGAAATCACTCAAGCGGGGAAACATATCGTTACGCACGAAGCGCTCAACGTCAGACTGGTATTCATTAAAGAACTGATACAGACCAATACCGATACGCGCCAGGGGGCTTTTTTCTTTTAGCTGCTCCATTATATCCAGGATTACCGCTGTCAGGCGCTCCAGTACCTCCCGGTTATCCTGCAGCCGCCGGACTAGCTCCGGCAGCACCTGCACCAGCAGGGCCGGCCAGTTAGCAACCTGCTCCACAAGCGGCTGGGGCATCGCAGCACGCAAGGGCATAGTTTGGCGGCATAGCGATTGATGCACCCGCCCTATCAGTTTTACCGCCATTTCTCTAAATTCCGGCCCTGACAGGTATGCAGACATACCTTCCAGAAGACGGTCGCAAAGGGCTGCTGCTTTTTCCTCTGACAAAACTTCACCTAATCTCTTCTGCCACAGACGATTCAGCTGGCGTCGGGAAAAGGACTTGAGCCAGGACTCAACTTCGGGATCATTGATATACCTTTCCGCCCACTGCGCTAAAGCTTCCTTGGACCGTTCCTTTAATTCTTCTTTTAAGCCTGCGGCCATGGGTGGGAATATGGAATCCACCGTGGAGTAATCTTTGTCTGCCACTGTCTCCACCAGATCGTGAAAAATAGACTGCACCTTTTGCTCCAGGGCTTTCTCCTGCACTATATATTCAAGTAACGCCTGTGGAGTAATCAGCTCCTTTGCCACCACATCGCTCACTGCCCTGGCAATGCGCGCCTGCTGGGCCGGAATAACCCCATGCCAGATCTTAACCCGCCCGATACGCCAGGGTCTGAGCGGGCGAAAAAACATAAAAACTGCCAGTGAGGCCCCTACCCAGCCATGCAGGGTGGACAGTACTATGTTTTTTAACAGTATCAACAGTGTTTCCATAGAATTTTCCGACCGCCTATTCTGATTTAACACATTCATAATAATTATATATAATATTTTACTGTCTTTCCACTTGCAACATCCGGCTGCGCGAAGCAGGCATATTACAAAAAGCCGACCTTAAAGTAAAGGCCAGCTTTTCATATTACTTATTACGTTCATTTATATATTACTTACACCGATAACCGTGATCTTAAAAAGCAATTCTACCTTAGTAAAACCTTTTGAAAACCTGTTTGGTATAATATACGTTTAATTAGGAATGCCGCCCTTGCAATAATATTTTATTTAGATATAATATATTAGTAGTTAAAACTTAGCGAGTTAAAAATATGCGCCCGTAGCTCAGGGGATAGAGCGCCGGCCTCCGGAGCCAGAAGCGCAGGTTCGATTCCTGCCGGGCGCACCAGTTAAACTTGTTGCTCCTTGAAATCAAGGAGCAACAAGTTTCTCAAATTATAGAGTCTTGGTGAATAGGGTAGGGGTTACCTCATATATAAAAGACTCGATGTTTTCATTTACCAATAGTAAATCAAGAATGTTTATTACATTATCAGCATTTACATCAGCTTTTTTATTGCTTTCCCAGTTTGGGTCACCTTTTTTTTCTCCTATGTTCTGCGCCACCCCAAGAAAGTCTAGTATGCTGATAGTACCATCATCATTTATATCACCGAACTTGTCGGCTGTAAGATAATTAAACGTACTTAATGTATCAGCCTTGCCATGCCCGTAAACATTATCAAATCCTATAACACCTAAATCTTCGGATTGTGACAAAAGCGCACTACTAATTTCGCCGGCAGTTTTACTGGTGTCTTCTGCCCAGACCAGGGCAGCGATAGCAGCAACATGGGGTGCTGCAGCACTCGTCCCGTAAAATCGACCATTACTAAAACCACCAGCACCAGTAGTCTTAACACCAGCAATACCACAAACATCTGGCTTATTACGAATTATTGTATTAGGGTGTTTTATTGTTACAGGCCCTTGCGAAGAATACGAGGCTATTTCATTTTCATTTGGGAAGTCTATAGCACCAACTGCAATGACACCGGGAATTGCGGGGTGACCAATGATAGAGTCCTGTGGAACAATGTTATCAGGAAAGTTATTTTTACTAAAAACAAACATTTCTAAGGTTTTTGCAACACCGGAGTATTTTTTAACAGTGATTATGCCTAATAATAACCTGCCGGTTTTATTTGACCATCGAATTCTTTCAAGCGAAGGTACCCCGCTGATATGAGAATAATTACTGGTACGGCACCCCACATACTCACCAGTTCGGGCATCAATTAATTCAAGATAAAGGTCATAATCATTAACAGGATTAAAAAATTCATCATCCCATTGTAATGCAACATTTACAACTTTTCCTGGGGGAATATCTAAATATATGTCTTTATTAGAAGATGTACCACTACTGAAATCATGGTAGTCAAGACCGTCATTAAAGTATAATCCTTGATAATGGCTCTGCGCGTAATTACCTGCTGATGAAACATATATTATATTATTTTCTGCAATTTTATCAGCAACATGCTGGGCTATTGGGCCATCTTGAAAAAACGGTTGGTCAAGCCATGTTATATCATCGCATATCACTTTGCAACCGGCAGCTATCAGATTATCAATAGCGCTATTGAAAGCTATATAATTATACCCGCAGTCATGAAAATACAACTCTGCACCAGGCGCCAGATCATGGACAATTTCCATCATGGCTGTTCCTTCATCTCCCCCAATTTCATTACTTAAAATATGCATGTCTAATGGAAGATCACCTGATTTTTGTGCATCCATCCAGTGGTCTACCCCATCGGAAATAATGCCTATTTTCACTCCAGTGCCGTCCTGTCCGAGATTACGAACTAAATCTGCCCGGAGAATGCTGTCCCCTTCGCTTGTTACTGAACCAATGTTACATAAAGGTGGCAGAACAGTTTGGACAGCACGGACAGAATCCAGTTTTGCCAGGGCATCTAAACTATCAATTTCTACCCAAGCTACTGCCACGTGATTCCCTTCATCCCGATGAGTTACTTCATGAGCTATACTATCTACAATATTTGTCTCAATGGGAGGTTTTAGATAGATATAAACATAAACAAGGTAATTATCAGTAGCCCCGTTTACAGCCCCTTCGGCCGTAGTTAACCGGCGTAATTGTTTTAAATTTTGCATTTCTTTTTTCTGTTCCTCTTTAGTTTGTCCTGGTAATATAAAATCTTCGTTTATTAGGCTGAGTAGGTCCGTACTGAGTTTCTTATGACTTAATTCGAGATTACTTTTTTTATTTTCAAGAGTTTCCGTTATTTGAATTCTATGTGTTTTTAGCCCTTCTTCCAGTTGGAAGTCGTCGGACTTAAAACTTAATAATTGATTTTTCGTATTGGCTTCAGCCACAGTTACAAGGGTTAAAGTTATAATAAATATGAATAAATAGGGAACGTATTTACTAGTCATTTGTTTAGTCAAAAGATCAACTCCTCAGTTTCTTATTATTTATACAAGTATACTTACTACATAAACTGGCATATTTCCTGTAAATCAAGTGAAATTTGTAGATTTTTTCATTTAGGCATCTGGAGCAGGCATCAGTCAGCCGGCAACGCATCCGACCAGGTTAAGCTGTCAATGAAAACAGCACACCCAGTATTTGTATAAGCAGCTATCAAACATAAAATAAGGATTACTTAATTATAAATATATAACATCAAATATAATCAAAATAACGGCACTACATTAGTTAATAGTGCCGTTATGCAACAATAAGTTATCATTTTGGTCCAACTGTGTGATAATAAACGCCAATCTGATCTAGCTAACAAGATTTTGTGACAGAAACATTATATCTAGTACATTAACCTGATCATCACTGTTAACGTCAGCTCTCCCGGCATCGGAATTGTTAACCGGACCAATCTTTGAGGCTATCCATAACATGTCTAAAATGTCCACAATTCCATCATCGTTCATATCAAGGCAGATAGATTCAGTTGTAAAAGAAAATGTTTCAGTATCTGCATATGTGCAGTCAGGATAACCTTTTACTGCGCCTTCATAAATGATAACCGTGTACTTGGTATCGTGTTTTAATTCAGAAACCGGCTTAATAATAAGTTTTTTATCGTCTACTAAGGTGTTGATATCCACAACTTCGTAAATACCGTCTATTCGAGCTCTTAGATAAACCTGCTCCAAATTATTTTGACTTACCCGACGGTTATAAGAAACTGTAATTGTTGTATCTACTGGGACTCCCGTTTCCTTATCCTTCGGTATGGTATACTCCACCCACGGGGGAGGATCACTATTACCTCAACCTCCCTCTGCTTGCGAACCCGTGGGAATAGTAAGAAACGTAATGCATAATAAGAATGAAAAAATAATCAAAAAGGATCGATCTATCATTTTGCTTAACATTAACTCACCTCTACTTTTCAGTAGTTATGCCAAAATGTTCTATGGCTCTTGCAATTAACGCACAGGCTTCAGCCCTTGTTGCGCTGCTATCTCCTTTGAATGTGTTGTCAGGATAACCCTTGATAAACCCTTCTGCTAAACTAACCGCAATATAGCCCCTGGCCCAAGGTGCGATGTCAGCATCATCTTGGAAACCGGTTTTTTGGCCAGACCTCTCTCTGGCTAAATTGTCTTTGCCAATTGCCCGCACCAGGAGTGTAGCAATTTCAGCCCTCGTTATTAAATCATCTGGCCTAAATTTGCCACCATCACCTTTTACCAATCCAGCACCGGCAGCTGCTTCCACATAGCCATAAAACCACTGGCCGGGCACTACATCTAAGAAAGTCCCTCTTTCTGGTTGCAATGTTCCAAGCCCCTTCGCTTTATTGATCATTTTGGCAAACTCAGCCCTGGTAACATTGCTTTCCGGCTTAAAGGTTCCGTCAGGATAACCAGTAATGATCTCCTTTTGACTGAGTTCTTTGATCAGGCTGTATGCCCAGTGTTTGGCCGGTACATCAGAAAAAATGCTGTCTGTCTGTTCTACTGAAACAGTGGTGAAAATCCATTTGATTGATTTGTTTTGTTCGCCGTCCGCTACTGACTTCACTGTTGCAGAAGGAACATATACAGTATATATTGTGCCTGGCTTTAATTTATTGTGGCTAATTTCGAGAATACTTCCATTTACTGCAGCCGTGACACCAACTTCTTTTATTCCACTGCTATCGGTAATGTATACTTTGCTAAGGTTTACAGGCTCAATATTTTTGTTAAAGTTAACACTTATCTTAACGCCAAGGTCAACATCACCGGCGTCACTGGTGGGGCTGAGCTGCTTAACTGCCAGGCCTGCGTTAGAAGTGCCACTGCTGTTACCCTCACAGCCACAATCGCTTCCACCGCCTCCACCACCGCCACCACCGCCGCTTTCGGCTGTAGTGAAACTAATAGTATACGGACTCTGCAGTTCGTTACCGTTAATATCCTTAATAGCTCTGTCGGGTATATATACAGCGTAGACAACACTGTTTTTAAGGCTTTTGTTAGGATCAATTTTCATAAGCGTTCCGTTGATTAGCGTTGTAAACTGGACCAAATTATTGCTGGAGTCTTTTAAAGTAATATCGTTTATAGTGCTTCCCACCAGTATTTCTTCACTAAAAACAATATTGATGGTCTTGCCAACCGGTACGTTTGATTCGCCATCAGCAGGTGATGAGCTTAAAACTTCTGGTGGTATGTTGTCTACTACCCCACCACTATTAACGCTAAATACTGCCGCCCCAAATGCAGCATTGGCGGTGGCCATTATTGTGTAATCCCCTTGCTCCAGGTTTGCCCCGGAAATTGTCCATGTGAACGCACCGTTAATATCTGTTACTTGCTGATTAAATACAACCGGTATTTCGCCTTTGCTTAAAACCAGGCCAATAGAAATGTTCTTGACTGGTGTGTTGTCCTCGTCATTCCTAAGTAAATAACCTGTTATGATCACATCTTCACCAGTATTATAGGCCTGTTTGCTACTACTGACCGTAAGAGTGAACTCCTTATCGTGCTGAGCTACGTTGAATTCAGCAGTCTCATTTACAGCATTGGCCGTCGCTGTTACAGAGTAATTGCCGTTAGCAAGAGCGTCTAAAGGGATATTCCATTCAAAATAGCCAGTTGCATCTGATTGCACCTGTTCGAAATATATAGGCTCCGCATCGTCTTCCTGCAGCACCAGGCCGATAAATGAAGAATGAACAGGGCTGCTACCCTCCATCAATGTACCAGATATCTTTACATCGTTATCTTCGCCCCTGATATATTCCGTCTTGTCAGTAGCTAAAGTCAAATGGTAATCGGCATCCTGTACCAGGTTATTTGCCAGTGTAATGCCATTCCCACTTATCGAAAAACACAACAGCAACAGGGCTACCGAAACAAGTAACCACTTGTACCCACGCTTCAATATTATTTTCACCTCTTTGTATAGTTCTTACTTATCACCGTTATTCTTCTTTATATCTGAATAATAAAGGCGCTGCGTCATACAGCGCCATATCAAATCAAATACTATACTATTGATCAATTGTTGCTAAATAACGGGAAACCATGGCGCACGACTCAGCTCTGGTGGCATTTTTACCAGGACCATAGCTGTTGTCGGGATAACCGTCAATAATCCCCTTCTGTTTCTCAATAACAACATATCCTCTGGCCCAATCTGAAATTTGCTGGTCATCAACAAATCCCGTAACTTCTGTCGCCAATGCCGCCGCCTCATCCTCTAATCCCATTGCACGCGCTACAATAGCGGCTATTTCCTCTCTAGTAATGTAAGCATTGGGACGGAATTCACCAGTTTCGTAGCCTTTAACCAAACCAGCCTGAACTGCTGTTTCCACGTATTCGTAATACCAGGCATCTTGATTAACATCGCTGAAAGAGGGTACAAGTGGCTCTATCGTATTCAAGCCTTTGGCAATAACAAATATCTTTGTCATCTCAGCCCTGGTTATACTGTTTTGCATTTTAAAGGATCCATCAGGATAACCGTTAATGATCCCCCGCTCGCAGAGATCCATAATCACCTGATAGGCCCAGTGCGCAGTCGTCAGGTCAATAAATTTACAGCCTTCATCATTATCATTATCATTGGGATCATCTTTATCCTGGTCATTATCACTGCCGCCACCGCCACCGCCACCGCTGCTCTTTTTCTTGGTGGTGAAGCTAAAAGTATACCTTTCCTGCAACTCATTGCCGGCGACATCCATTACCGCATTAGCGGGGATATCAACTGTGTAAACAACCTTATTACGGAGATTTTTATTAGGATCAATTGTTAATACCGATCCATCAATACTGGGCGTAAACTCAACCATATCATTGCTGGAGTCTTTTAAAGTAACCTCATTGTAATTACTCCCGGCTATTATTTCTTCATTAAACGTAACAGTGATATTCTTGCTTACCGATACGTTTAATTCATCAGCTTCAGGATCCGTACTCAACACTACAGGAGGCGTAGTATCATCATCACTGCCACTGCCCACTTTAAAGGTGGCCTCTCCGGAGGCAGCGTTTACCGTAGCCAAAATGGTGTAATCCCCAGGCTCCAAATTATTACCAGCGATCGTCCAGGAAAAAGCACCGTTATCATCCGTAGCCACCTGGCCAACTAAGACCGGAGTTCCGTCCTTACTCAGGATCAGTCCTACATTGGTATTCTTTACTGGAGCTTTTGCCTCATTATTTTCGTAAACCAATCCTGAAACCGCAACATCCTCACCCAGGCTATAACCCTTTTTATTAGTATTTACAGAGACAATATACGGGCTCACAACTCCCTCAGCGGCTGTGGTAAAGCTCCAAGTTAACAGGTCATTCGTCACATTAGCCTCACTCTGGACCGCCCCTGCTGGAATAGTAACCGTATAACTGGTGAGGTAATTAAAATCAGGGTGGTCTCCGAAAGAAAGCATATTGTTTATCAGGGTAACAGGCCAATTCAAGTCTGTCCCCCCCTCAGGTACAATAGTTACACCATCCAGGTCTACCTCACTTACGTTCATGTTAAACGTAGCCCGCACTGGCGCATTGATCGCCACTCCAGTGGCGCCATCCGCTGGTTCGAAAGATGCTGCCGGCTTAACATCATCATCCGGGTCCATAGTGGTAAATTGCCAACTTAATAAACCGTTTGGCACATTTTCTTCACTCTTAACAGTGCCTGCAGGTATTGTGACTGTATATTTGGTTGAATAACTAAAATCAGGGTGGTCTCCGAAAGACAATACATTATCCACAAGAGTTACCGGCCAGTTTAAGTCAGTCCCGCCCTCAGGCACAATATTAACACCATCCAGGTTAACTTCACTTACATTCATGTTAAAGGTAGCCTGCACTGGAGCATTTATTGCCACTCCGTTGGCTCCGTCTGCCGGATCATAATCTGCTTCTGGCTTATTTACAATTAAGCCCATCTTATCCAGGATTTCTTCAAGTGTTTGCTTATCTCCCTGGCTCAATTGCGCAAAAGCAGCCTGGAAGCTTTCTGTAGTAATCCCGCATTCCGCGAGCATTTGGCTGGTTAGTGGCGCATCTCCGTTATTATTTACAAGATCCTGCAGGGCATCATCATATTGCTGGATTACCTCGGGTGTAAAGTCCAGGCCCGATTCATACTTAACCGAGGCTAATTTAGTAAAGATCAACATCTGATCCGCAAATGTAACACCATAATACTCAAACTGGTTCTTGGTCTCCTCAAGCATAGCATCATGAACATACATCATCAGGTCAGAAAGGTACTGCTCGTTTCCGGTTTTTACCGCATCGATATAACCGTCATAACCTGTTTTCCCATTGCTGGCGGTATTATCAATAAAGAATTGGAAACCGGCTGACATTACCATATTAAATGAAGATTTGTCGATACTATAGGTATCCCATAGGCACTTTTGCTGTGCCGGGGTTAGAACAGCGGAATTATCGTCGAGACCTTCAAAAAGGGCATCATTAATTTTACCCATTATATCAACGGCATTTTGCACGTCCGAACCGTCAAGCTTTTCGACCATTACAAACAAACTTGACATATCGGATACTATATTATCATAATTAGGCGTGCTAGCCGCCTGTACAGCGCCCAGGCAACCAAAAACCAAAACCGAGATAAGCGCTAGTACGATCAAATTCCTTTTACAATGAACATCTTTCACTTTCATAAGTCCCCCTTCCCCTAAATAGTGAAGCTTGCTGTTTGAGTTTCACTAAGAACTTTCCAGTTCCCGAAAGTATCTTTTATCCACAGGAATATTTGAGCGTTGTATGTTCCAGCATCAAGTTCGTCTAATTGGAACTCAATAGTTTTATCTGAATCAGCAGCAAATTCCTCGGCATCATTGATTTTCAGGAACACTACTTTACCATCTGCTGAAGTTACCTGGCATATAGCCTGGGCCTGGGGTTCTGAGGCACCGCTTTTAGAAACAGTGGCTGCAACAGTACGGGCTGGGCCGCTTCCGTTGACAGTAACACTATCAATGAAATAATTAAAATTTGAGATATGGAAAGATTCAGTTCTTATAATTGGTGTTCCGCTAGCAGGTGTCGCTGTCACAGTTACAGTATATTCTGCCACAACCGGGAGACCGTTGAAATCTGGCTGATATACCACTCCACTGAATTCAGGTCCAGCCGCTGGGGTAACTGATTGAACAACAACTCCATAATTATCCTTTATCTCAACCTGCCAACTAACATCACTGCCGGGATTTATGGAACCACTGATGGTCAGGGGCCGTTCATTGTTTACGCCGTTTTCGTCATAATTTAAATTAACGGTAACCTCTGCGGGAGGAGCTTGTTCGGTAGTGAAATTTTTCATTTCACCAGTACCCGTATCAAAACTATTTGTTGCGTATGCCTGGTAATAGTACTTTGTTTCCGGTGTTAAGGAATCTATGTTCAGGCTGTATGCCCCACTTGGTTCACCGCTACCTACAGATTGTTTGGTAAGATTATCTGGGTCAGTACCCCAGAAAAAGCCGTAATCCGTGATTAACGCACCGCCATTTGAGTCAATGCTACCATTTAGTACAGCTTCTGTCATAGTGATCCCACTAGCATCGCCAGTTTGTACCGTCGGTTTTTCAGGTACTGTTATACATGTAATGTTAATATTATCACCTACAACCGTAACCGGCAGGTCATTTCCCTGGGATGACGTAAGTTTAATATTAGCCAGGTCAGGGCTGACATTTGCTACCCCATTTTTCAAAATATCGAAATTCAATGTAAGTACAGTTCCCTCAGTAGTAGCAGGCACACTACTACTAAAGTTCCCTGCAGAAAATGTTACTTTACCTTCTGTACTGGTATCTGCTGGCATCCATATAAAATCAGGGAAGAAGCTTCCTTCCTGAACACCCTTATAGTTTAATATGGTTGAATCATAATTAACAGCAATATTAACACCGGTTAAAACTTGTCCCTGAGGAAACTCCTCAATTACTAAATCTGCGCTTACTGTCTTGCAGTCACTGGAGACCTGTCCAGGCACAATCTTGACTACACTACTGGCAGGTTCCGGCACACAGTCGATATTAATAACATCTCCCATTAACGTTACCGGCAGATCACTACCCTGGGTAGTTGTGAGATTTACTTTGTTCTGGCTTGGTATAACACTAGCGTCTCCATTTGCAATAATATCAAAGGTTACTGTCATCACAGTACCGTTGGTAGTAGCAGGCACTGCGCCACTAAAGTTACCTGCTGAAAAAATAACTTTTCCAGCTGTACTGCTGTTTGCGGGCATCCATATAAAGCCCGGAAAGAAAGTACTAGTCTGAACACCATTATACTTTAAGATGGTAGAATCGTAATCCAACTCAATGTTTACTCCGGTCAGCACCTGACCCTGAGGAAATCCTTCAATCACTACATCTGTAGTCACAGTTTTACAGTCACTCGAAACCTGTCCTGGCAAAATTTTTACCACAGTAGCTGTATCTGCAGAAACTATCCCACTAAAGGTTAAAATTAAAGTCAAGATAACTAGCACTACTCCCCATTTAACAAACGCCCCATTGTGTGGTTTATTCATTGGCACACCTCCACTAAAGTATTATAATCCTCTTAAATGATGGTTCCCATATATTTAATCCTTCTATAGTATCACTCCTTCATTGCAAATAGATCCTCTTTTGTAAATCTTCTAATTAGCTATTGACCAGTTCCATGCGTTAACAAATACTAACAAATCCGGATAGTTAACTATTCCGTCTCGTGCAATTACAATTTCAGGGTATGTACCAGTAGCCGGTCCAATGTCGCACTTGCTAAATGGTGAACCCGGTATGCTTGGGTCAGCCTGATCCCAGCCAGGGTCACCAGTCTTATGGTTCCAACCTTGAACAAATATCAATAAGTCCGGGTAGTTTACCTTGCCGTCTCCAGTAAAATCACCATATACTGATGGTTGCCCTTCATTGATCACTACTTCAGCAGATGTAGTTAATGCAGCTGATACACTGTTTTGTCCATTTACCTGTATACTGGATGAGACGACATCTAATTCAACCTGACCTGCTGCGATAGCCTTAAAAGTAATGGTCATAACCTTACCACTCTCGGCATTATTTGCACCCTTCAAACCAGCTCCTATAATACCATCGTTATTAGCCTGATTAATACACGTTGCCTCATCTGGACCAGACAGTACAGGCACAAGATTTTCCTGCATAAAGTTACCAGCATGATAATCTACAACCTGTAGCTTTGTCTTGTCAAAATCTAACCTGAAGTCCATTGCAGTTACATTCGCTGAGTTCCCGCTAATGTTTACATCGACATCGAATGTCTGATTAACCTCCACAGTATCAAGTGAAGGTACCGGCGTTACCGTTACAGCGCCCGCGCTTGCTGGTATGGCCAGTATACATACAGCCATAACAACAACAAGCAACATCACTGCTCTGTTTCCCAATCTACATTCCTCCCTTTTAACATTTGTTTATCTTTTGTATAAATAATGCCATATTACTTGAGTTGATTAATGGCACATCCTTCAAGTTTTTATACGTTTTATTTATTCCGTTTAAGGGGTAAAATAAAAATATTTTTCTACCAGCCACTTTATGCAGGCGTTAATTGGCTGGTAGAATATGTCTAAACATTTATTCTTGTTAAAGCCTCTATTTATTTACGTTCTGTTCAACTCTAAGCATGTCCAAAATATTAATTCTTCCGTCTTTATTGACGTCTCCCAACTGGTTCCACAGGGGGTTCCCCGGAGCAGCCCCCACACGTCCTGACAGCCATAAGAGGTCTGAAAAATTTATTGCACCGTCCTGATTGACATCACCCATATACAAGGTCACTTCCGGCATTTGGGTCAATCCGCTTACCCCAATATTTGCAGTTGTGTTTACTTTTTTCCAACTGCCGTTGTCATTACTGTACTCGACTGTACAACTGCCAGGCAGTGGTCCAGTCACCTCGTAGTATCCGCTTGGGTTGGTAACACCATAAAAATTGTTGCCTCCCTGACTGACCTTTACTTGAGTGCCCTGGTGATTAACTGACGGGTCAGTTGGGTATACCTTTTCAAGGTATGCATATCCCTTAATACCTACAATATTTGGAATAGTCAAATCAACTTGCCTATATTGATTGGATATCCATTTAACTGGCGTAGGGCTGGGCGTAGCATTATAATAACTGCTCCCTATTTTAACTCTGAAAAGTACATTCTTGTTTGTGCATACCGTATCCTCAGGGCAATTAACCACAAGCTGCTTAACATTAAGATGATCACTCAGCGGAAGACCATACTGTCCCAAGGTATAATTGCCTGAATCATTTTTCAACAACTTGTTGTGATCGTATTCCGGTATTTCCTCCGGGTCAATTACTCCGTCATTATCCATATCTATATAACCGGCAATTTCTTCCCAATCTACAGGATCACCGCTAGCATACTTCACATACCCGCCATACCTGGCAGGTTGTGGAGCTATGAAGTTTAGATCTATATCGCTTCCTGTAGGCTGTACAACAATGTTGTTGAGGCTCTTACCATTTAACTCAGGTTGCAAGTTTATATCGGTTAAATTCTGATCATTCCCTGTAACTTGCACCAAGACTGGCTCCACTGTTATTGCTTCATTAGTCGCCATCCCAGCCAAAGCCGAGCCGGCCAGTGCAAGGCAGGTTAAGATAACACAAACAGCCAGCAAAGCTTTTATACAACTATCTCTAGTTTTTGGACCATTCATCCGCAGGCAACTCCCATCAGTATATTATTGAACATTGAGCAAGCGGTCGATCATTGTTGCCGCCTCAGCCCTGGTCACTTCCTTATTTGGCAAAAATGTGCCGTCCGGATATCCATTAACCAGCCCCCTTGCGGCAGCTACGCCTACGCCATCCAGCGCCCAGTCAGGTATTTGCGAGAGATCTGTAAATGCAGGCGCGTTAGTTGTCTGAGCGCCAAGTTTTTGTTCAACAACACGACTTAAGATTACTGCCAGTTCAGCCCTGGAAACCTGCTTGCCAGGCATAAAGCTCTTTGTCCCGTCTGCCTCCTGGTAGCCTTTCAGTAAATCGGCCTCCACCACTGCGGCAACCTCGCTGCCTGCCCAGGATGGAATGGCTGCTCCATCACTAAATTGAGATAAATTTTCATTCGCAGTGTCAGTTAAAGAAAGAGCACGGGCTAATATTACGGAGCACTCAGCGCGTGTAATCAAATTTTCCGGGCGGAATGTGTTGTCTTCATAACCGCTGATAATTCCTTTAGATACTAGCTGCTGAACAGTTTGCACAGCCCAATGGTCCTTCATGTCGATTAATTCCTTTGCCGGCTCATTAGTTTTATTGACCACATAAGAAAAAGTGGCTTCATCGCTATACTTGTCGTTTTTATAAGAAACTGCTTTGATTGTCATATCTTCATTGACAACAACCGGCTCGCTATAGGCGACACGGGTGTTACTTTCTGCCGGGCTGCTGCCGTCAATAGTGTAGTAAATCGTCGCACTGCTTGTATCAGTAGAAAGTGTTATAACGGTGCCCTCATTAACATTTCCCGGCAGCGGGCTGGCTTCAGGAACAGCTGGCGCTTTGGGTTCGTTCGAACCGCCATTAGATGACCCGTTTCCTGAACCATTGGAAGGTTGTCCGACAATTTTCAGGACTACGTCTAACTTCATGCCACCTTCTTCGGCGATTATTTCTGATGGTGTAGACTTAGCTGAATATTCCTTGCCGGATATTACTACAACAAAGCTCAGGGGCTTACCAAAATCCTCCGCCTCTTTACCAGCGATGGCAGAGAAAATACCGCTTGTATTGGGCACGATGTCACCTGTGCCTACCTCCTTAGCTCCGGTAAATACCTTGATCTTTCCGCCAGGTTCAACACTAACACCATCTGCCTGTACAGTCCCGGTAATAGCATAAGGAATAACCAGTTCATTTTCCTCAGCCGCTGCCGTTGTTGCGGCTACAATGCATAATACCAGCGCGAGCGCTATTACTAAAGCAATTCCTTTTTTTTGTTTATACATAAAAAATCCTCCTACTATAATACCCAAGTTTTACAATATGCAATTAAAATTTGTCTCTATTCAGATTTTCTCCAAGAGGCGATCGATCATCGTGGTTGCTTCAGCCCTTGTTACATTATTAGACGGCTTAAAAGCACCATCCGGGTAACCTTTAATAAGACCCAGTTTGACTGCTGTGTTAACGTCATCCTGTGCCCAGCCCGGGATATTGTCCCAGTCTGTAAAAGCTGTTTCTTCAGGCTGCTGTCCCCCCAACTTCCCTTTCACAACGCGGCCCAGGATAACAGCAAGCTCTACTCTGGTAACCGGCAAATCAGACTGAAAGGTTATAGTCCCGTCCTCTTCAGGGTAACCTTTGATCAAACCAACTTGTACCGCAGCGCCCACTGGGCCTGCAGCCCAAATTGGTATAGTTGTCGAATCCCGAAATCCGGCCAAATCTGCCTGACTTCCACTGGGAAGCCCAAGTGCTCGCGCCATTATCGTGGCGCACTCAGCGCGACTGATTGGATTTTCTGGCCGGAAAGTATAATCATCATAGCCGTTAATAATTTCTTTATCTACAAGCTGCTGGACTGTTTGACCGGCCCAGTGTCCCTGTATGTCAATGAATGGGGCAGGGTTCCGGGACATAATCATATCCACTTGCTGCCTGTTTCTGCTCTCCCACTTTACCTGATCGGGAACGGTGGCAACAGTGTATTCCTTGCCGTCTTTAAAAACCCTGAAATCCACCACACATCCAGATAAATCCTGGGTCGCACTAAAAACCAGCAGCCGTTTTACACTCGGGTCATCCTCCGGCATTCCGTAACTCCCACCTGTAAAGGGAAGTGAGCCACACAGCTCCCCTCCTACGTAGGCCTTTACGACACCACCTGCAACGGGCTCGCCTTCTTCCGTATTAACAACCCCGTAGTATATGGCCGGTACTTGAAGGGGCAGGGGCTGAGTTTCTTCCTCTGCCGCAAAGGCTGTTTCAGTTGTAAAAAGTAAAACTAACACTAATGCTAAAAGAAACGCAAGATAGTCCTTTTTCAAAAATCCTTGCATATACTTACCCCTTTTGTCTTTCCGTCTTTTTGTGCGGACAACGTTACCTGCGCGGGCTAAGCCCGCGCAGGTAACAGAGGCTCATCAAAACACTATTCATTCTTCAGGTTAATTGTAAATCTCTTCGTTAAACACATTGACAAGCTCAAGCTGTGCAGAACCCGTCATAGTCTGTGACTGTGTCAGGTAGGCCAGGTAACCGTCACCGTTAAACGCAAAGTTCAGCGGATCGGCCAGCCATGACTCAACATTGTCTCCGCCCAGGGCGGCAGTAGTGAACCAGGCAAGATTACCCTTAGAGTTTCTACATTCTTTTGCAGAGTCGCCGCCGTAGTTGGCAATCATGGTGCAACCGTTACAGAAGGTTGCTGTCAAATGCGCCAGCGAGTCAGCCTGGAATAACAGATTGGGGCAAATTTTATCTCCGCTATAGGTCGGAATGGCGCAGTCGGGGCAGTCACAGCAACCGCCATCATACTCGAAGCAATCAACATCTTTCAGATATTGATCACCATCATCTTCCATAGTGAGCATCCCGGCTAGCAACATCCATGGGCTAACTTCCTCTTCATTAAATGCCGGAGCAATAAGATTGGCACCCTTGGTCAATAGGCGTTGTTCCGGCATAGCATAGGCAGGATCTACCGCCCGTGCGAATACATACTTGGCATAAACATTTCTTTGCTCACCGCAATCATCCGCAATGCATTCATCAGGTGCACAGTAATTTTGTCTCATGTTCAGGAGATAGGCGTATAGCGGTTCGAGCTCTTCGGTCGGCAGCACTTGTTGCCATGCGCCTTCCTTGTAAGTCAGAATTTCAGTGTAAGGTGGTGTCCCATTTTCACCCAGCAAGGTCTTCATATCAGCGTCACCGGTAAGACGTTTCGGAGTGGAAAGAATTTGCCATTCCAGTGGCTCCAGAATCCGAATCATATCGGTCGCAGGGATAAACGGTCCAACTTCGATAGTCTTATAAACATTCTTTTCCACATCTACTATCTTCACCAGGTACGGTCCGAATGAGCAGTCTTTGAAGTAAACAAAGAAATCTGACTTCGTATTGTTATAAGGAACACCCGTGTTATGCACGAAGGTATCCCCGCTTACATATTGCCCGTCTGCATTATAAGCCAGGTATGCAGCAGCTCCTGTTTCGGGATCCTCGTCAGTAATCGCAACTAAATCCCAGGTAGCTTTAGTCGGATCCAGCGGATTTCCATTCGTATCAAGCAATTCGACGCGGATGGTGGCAGGCGCGTTATAGTGTAAGGAGATTTTTACCGGCCAGCCAGCCTTTGGTTTTTCTTGGTAGCCAATAGCATTTAAACCAACTGTAGGCTCACCGCACTTTTCACCGGTCACCAGATAAGTTTTTTCCAGAACACATCCGGCTTCCTCGTTGATTTCAATGCAACAAATACCGGTCTGGAAACATGGTTGCTGCTTTGGCCCGGGTAGAAGATAGCGCTGGCTTCAATTGTTACATAGCCAACCGTGGCGGGCTTGTAGTAAACAGTAACACATTCTGCACCAACAGGAATTTCGACATCTACGATGCGGTTAGTGGCAGACTGATCACTATAAAATGCACCGTTTGTAATGGTTTTGGTATCGCAGTCAAGCGCTCTCAACTGGACTTTGAGCGGTTTGCCTGTTTTGTCGCAAATATTGTCGTAATTCTTGGTAGGATTGCCGTACTTATCGACGAGACAGATTTCAAGCGTCTGAGTATTATCGACATCGATCTGGCTTCCCCAGGCATCTTCATCAATTACGATGAATTGAGGCAGTCCGGCGCTATAATTCGGCAGAACAACTTCATCGGCCATCACCCAGGAGTGCGCCTTGGTAGTATATTTATCAGGAGCATAGGCCTCGAGGGCAACTTCATAGGTTCCACGCAGAATATGGTTGCGGTTGGTTTCCGACACCCCGTCTATATCCTCATTGGCCTCCGCAGGAACTTTATTTATTTCCTGGTTGCCAAATCTCCAGCCGATACCGCCGGGAGCAACATCTGTGTCATAAGCTGCTTTTTCGTCTCTTACCTCAATGGTGCGCGCTGTAACAATCAATTCATCTTCGCTGATCCAGCTTGGCAACGCAAAGTCGACTTTAAATGTGCCATCGAGTTTCGGGTGAACTACTTGAGCATATATTAACTTAGTTTGGGTACCAGGTTTAATACTGGTGTCACTACCAAAGCAGTTCGTTCCGTAAAAATCACCTGCTGAAGTTTCAACGTCTTCATATGAGTAACTGTCAACTCCGCAATCAGTGCTAGTTATGCGGGCTTTCAACTCAACAATAATGGACCATGTGTCTTTGCCCCATGGTTTATTATTGCAAACATTGTCAAGTTCGGTACTCCAGACTTGACCTCTTACAGTCAGATTGGAACCAACGGTCTGGCAATTTTGATTTGGAATCCAAATATCAATGCCGCCTACCGTATCAACCACTTCAAGACTTGCACAGCCGCTTATATCACAGGCCGTGTGGTTAACGCAAACCAGATAGTTATCATCCGGTTGAGTTGTTGTCTTGACTTCCAGGCCTTTAATTAAAACGCCGGTAACATTGGCAGTGCTAGGAATATTTGATGGGAAAAACTGTCTCTCAATGGTAAAGTAGACCCGGTCTGCGACGGAAGCCGGCGTACTGCAACTTCCCCCATCCTCATAAATTTCAGGAATTACCGGGATAGGACCAACTACATCGCCGGTGGACAGCGTAATCCAGGCCTCAACAGAACCGGTACTAAGATTACAACTACCTGACTTTGATCCTAAATTATCGCTCTCTTTATAAAACGGGAAGTCTACATAGAGCTTGTTTGTGGCCTTTGTATCAGGATCGGAACTGCATGGATCGTATTTATCGGTAAACTGGTTAATTGGAACATTAATTTCGGTAACTTCCAAATTCAAATCATAGGTGTGGTCAGCTTTAAGAACAGCGGTTGGCTCTCCCGTAATAGGATTGCTTTCAGCAGTTACACTAAAACTGCTGGCCGCTGCAGCCATACTGGCAAACATAAAACAACAAACAGACACAACGGCCAAAAGAACCGCCAGTCTGGACCATTTATGTGTTGGCACCACTAACAATTCCCTCCTCTTTTTCTGAGTACTGAATCAAAAATATTTCATAAAATAATACCTCCGCCCTGCAACTCACCTCCTCAATATCCAAATAAATCATTTTGTCAACAGGTAAAAGCATCACCCCTTTCAAAAATTATCCTGGAAAAAACTTCAACCTACCATAACCAGGCAATAAGGTTTTATCCCTGGTCTATGACACTTAATTAGACTATCAATACTAGGAAAAAGTTCCCTAGATAAAATTATTTATACCATTTTGGTCATTAATTCATTAGGATATGTTTAATATAATAGTATAAATACTCACTTGTCCGAGGTTAATACAATATTTCTTTATTAAAACTGACTGCCAAATTATTAACCGGAAGTAAAATCCATAATATTAAAGCATTAACATATTTAGCATTAGTTACAAAATAATCTACAAAGCACTATTTAACTGGGAGGATTCTACTATTTGACTAATATTATTACCTTTAGAGGAACACCTTGTCAATAACCAATTTTATTCTAATTCCATGGGGCCAGCAAATCCAAAATATAGCAAATTAGAAAGCTAGCCAACCCAACAAAAGATAATATTCAATAGTTCATTTTGTTATTCCGAAGCGTTTTCCTGGAACCCTCCAACCTTTAGCTAATCAAAAAAAAAGATCTGAGAGTTCCCAGATCCCAATAACCAATGTTAATCAATTAAATACATGAGTTATGCAGTTTCTGGTAAATAGCACCAACCCCACAACCATAAAAATGGATGTGGCGGCCAAAATTTTTCGATGAACCTTGAAAACCGATCGCCAGTTGTGTCAAAATAGACTTGGATTTGTTGCTCGTAACAGCAAATTCGATGACTGGCGTTGAATAAGTTTCTTACCATTTCGCAGTGGGAGAGCGCTTTTTCGGCGCCTTCTTTATTGCATTCCCATCTTGCATAGCACAAAAGGGTTTCTGCTGTAAAAAGCAGTTCTATGTGCGCAAAATGCGAAGCTTCCGACCGTGAATGGCAGTTTGTGAGTCCCAGTTCCTGCTTGGCCGTGCGGTAAAACACTTCAATTCGCCAACGTTTTACGTAAACCGACGCAATTTCTTCCGGTGCATCATACCGGTTGCTGATCAACAGAAAGGCCTCCCGGTAGGTGACACTTTCATCTTCCTCTTGAAGAATCCCAGCCACAGTGACCGGCTCTTTCCGGTATGTGGATGCAATGGCCGCAATGGGGACGTACCGCCATCGTCTCATGGGCTTACCTTTCCGGTTTGTGGTGTCATAGGAAAATTTGATGTAGATATCGGGAATGCTGATGACACCGCCTTTACCGAGGGTAGAGAGTTTTTTATAAACGGTACGGAGCAGTTCCTTCGGGTTGACCTTCTTGTATTGCTCTTTCCGGGATACCGGATCAAAATATTTGCAATACAAAACAGTGTTTTTTTTGGCCTTGGTCACCCAGTCGAAGTTATGTTCGACGAGCCAGTTTAAGAAATTCTTGCACAGGAACCAGCGGTCCATAGCTACCCAAAGCTGTTCACTACAGGTACTGCGGAGATCCAGGAGCATTTTCCGTGCCAGTTCCAGCTTGGTTTGCTTGTCATCATGGCTTTCGGTTTTACGCCAGAATCGCCAGAAGAGGGGATATTCCAGGCCGTTTTTCAAAACCGCATTGGAATGATACAATAAAAACGCACACCCTTGACAAAAATAGGGTCAAGGAGATGTTGCGAAAATGGCAAACAAATACACAGAGGAATTCAAACGAGAAGCACTAAGAGTATGTGAGCAGCATGGAG
>JAQVGZ010000023.1 GCA_028696455.1 Desulfotomaculaceae bacterium
ATATTTTTAAAGTAACTAAGTCTTAGCCAACATTACTCACTTTTTATTAATGCGCAAAAAGCTCGTAACCCCTTGTTTTAGGGACTTGCGAGCTTTTTTCTTGTGTCTAAGTGTCAAAGACGGGATTTTAACATGTTCGCGTGCTCTGTGTAAAGCTTTATTGGAATTTTGGCCTATGCTCATATGCACTTGGTTACAATTATTCGAAAGCTTAAACCTTACAGAAAAAGTAGTTCCTTTGTTGCTGGTTTCTACTTTTATAGTCGCGTTGTGCCTGGCAGCGATGCTGTAGCATATTGACAATCCTAAACCTGTCCCATTAACTTTGGTAGTAAAGAAAGGATGGCCTATCTTTTCAAGTATACTGGGCTCGATCCCTTTTCCCTGATCCTGAACCGATAAAACAACCTCTTTGTTTTCTACATATGTTCTAATAGTTACAATACCGCCATCTGACATTGCTTCTAAGCCATTGCGTACAAGATTTAAGATTATTTGTCGAATTTCTTTCTCATCAAGAAGCAAATCTGGAATGATTCCTAGTTCCGTTATAAAAAACTTATTAGAACCAATGGCATTAGCCATAATTAGTGGTGACAAAGTTTCTACTATCGTATTAATGTTATGCTCCTTTAAATCTACTGCCTTGTTTCTAGCCATAGAAAGGTATTCGGTAATAATTGAATTAGCCCTGTCCAATTCTTCAATCATAAGATTAAAATGATCCTTATACTGTTCGAACTCCTTCTTAATCATGTATAATTGCAGAAAACCACGTACAGTGGTCATTGGATTCCTGATTTCGTGACCGATGCTGGCCGCCATTTCTCCTACCAGGTGTAACTGTTCTAGGCGTTGCATCTCCTTCTCTACCATTTTACTTTCAGTGATGTCTTTAGCAACCTTGAGGAAATGCGTAATAACACCTTCTGGGTTTCTAAAAGGAGAGATGGAGACGAATTCCCAATATAATTCACCGTTCTTTTTTCTATTAAGTAATTCTCCCTGATACTCTCTGCCGGAAGAGATTGTATTCCACAAATGATCGTATTCTTCTTGAGATATCCCACTAAATTTACTTAATTCTTTCCCGATCACTTCTTCGTAGGAATATCCCGTTATTTTGATAAATTCAGGGCTGACATATTCAATGCAGCGTTCTTTATCTGTAATCATAACTATGCTTGGGCTTTGTTCGATAGCGCAAGATAACTTGCGAAGCTGCTGCTCAACTTGTTCTCTATAAGCGATTTCTTCTTTAAGCGATAATAGACTATCGCTTAATTCTTTTCTTTGTTGTCCCTCAATATCCGCTAAGGTACTTATATACCAGCCCACAGCATATAAAATACTAATGATTATTAGTCCAGTCTCCAGTGATTGTATAAGAGACTTATTTTCTATAATAATATGGTAAAATACTAAAACTAATGAACAAACTGTTGACATGGCCAAGCCTGCAATTTTTCCCATTATTGAGGCAGTAATTAATACTGGTATAATGAGAAATAACTTTGTGTCAAAATAGCTTTCCCTGAAACAAAATAAAATTATCACAGTTATTAATAACGAAAAAGTTATATAGATCAAATCTAACAAAGAGAATTTGAACTCCTCTTGGGGCAGTTTTTTTGTCAGGTACAGCAAAATAACTCCACATCCTGCTAAACCCATTAATGCGAAAATTCGTATATTAATTGCAGGATAAGTTTCACTAAGTGGATCGCTATTTAATATAAAAACCATTATTATAATAAGACCATAAAGCATATGTGTAGTAGTTAAAATTTCAAACATTTTCTGGCGTGTTTCAATATTTACATTAGCTTTTTTCACTTAATTTCACCTCTGGAAATCTAGAGAAGAGGGAGGCGGAAAACCACACCCCCTCTTTAGTAGATCTACTTTCTAAGCGATTGTGGTACTTCGGGTTGATAAGTTGAAATAAGGCAAGCCCAGGCTGAAGTTACGTTTGCTAGCAATAATAGTAATGTAGCTAAAAGACTAAAAATTTTATATTTCACAGTTATTCACCACCTTTCACTAATTTTCTGAGATGCATTTTATCTATTAGTAAAAACATTTGGTGTCCTTGTTTGCTAAGCAGGAAACTAGCCCATATGATACTAAAAACGATACTTAGCTGGATTTGCCGGGCAAAAGCCCATGAGCTTTGCCGTTGCGCAATTAAGATTACTGCTAATAGCAACATAAAAATTAGTGATAAAATCTTCAACTTCTTTTTTCTGGAAGGTGAAATAATTGGCGCCGCAGGTGAGTCAACAGGAGCAAGTAGGAGTATTGCTACTACCCCGGTGAGAACAGCTAAAAACGACAAAATATCTACATACGGTTGCTTAATTGTAGAAAGAAACTCAGCCAGTAGCGCAATTAAGGGAAATACTGCAATGGTAATTACCCCGCAACGCAAGGGGGAATTTGAGTGAGCTCCCCCTGCAGTATGTCTAAACAGGGCCATTGTAAAGAGGCCGGCAACCGTTCCTGGAAAAACACCTAACAACATACCAACCATAAGAGATATAAATACATTAAATAAATTAATCACCAGTACCTCAATAACATAAGTTAAAACAATTTCTTTCTCCGGTGAAAGTCTGGCTTTATCAGTCAAATAGTTAGCCCAGCGACTGCTAAATGAAAGATAGCTCACATCCTCCAAGCCTCCTGGTTAGGTTTTTTGTATCTCGCAACTAATACAGCTAGAATATTCATTAATATAGCCTGGGGAAGTCCAATTAATTGCCATAGCAAATGATTTGATTGAGCAATTTGATAGTCCATCCCTGTCACAGAGAAATATGTTTCATAAATGACTAGTTCCATTATGGCCAAGGTGGCAAAACTTACGAAGACGGCTATTAGAATTCTTGAAGTAAGGACGTGAGTAGTCATGGCAATAAAGATTACTAACAAACATATGCCTACTATCGAATGAAGACCAAAGGTAAAATGCATCGATCGTATTAGGTAGATAATAACTGATAGTACTGTTCCTGCTGCTATTACTCGTCCCCAGCGAAGTGAAACACTGGCCAGTGATAAACTTAAAGCTACTACTCCTGTCAATTCGGGTATGCCCTGCATAAAGAAAAGTAAGATATCGATAAAGATCACCTCATTTATGAAATATTCTCAATATTATTAAAATTTCCGCATTTATTCCTAAAATCCTGTTAATTATCTCTATAAATTTCTACAATTATCCAACAGCCTTCGACATATTATGGAAAATTGGATTCTTTATCACTTTATTGGGTAACTAAAACGGAAAGGAAAATCTCTTGGCGACAGGAAAAAATAGAGTCGGGTACCAAACGGACGCCAAAAAGCCCTCCGGGCACTTAATGTGATCCCCGGAGGGCTTGATTTAACTGGTGGGCGGGATAAGAATTGAACTTACGACCTTCTGCGTGTCAAGCAGACGTTCTCCCACTGAACTACCCGCCCATTACATTACTATTTTGACAGACAGCATTCCAAAAGTCAAGTCTTTATAAAAATCCTCTCCCAGAGCTGACTGGGCCAGCTTCTTTTAGGCACACTGGCGCCGGCCACTAGATTTACCCGGCCCAGCTCCTGCTCACCGAGGGTGTAAACCAGCTCCCCTAGCTTTTGCCCTTCTTTAATTGGCGCGGGGACCACCTCCGGCAGATCAATCCGCTGCCTCAGGCCGGTCAGGTCGCCGGGGTCCAGGCGGGCCTGCAGGTCTTTTTCCGCCACCGCCTGCACCGACAGGCTGCCCCCTCCCGTTACAGCAGGGCTCGCTGCAGTCTGGCCGGCCGCGATCAGGGTTACCGTCTGGAGCGTCTTAAAGCCGTAGTCAAACATATTGATACAGTCCCGGTAGCGGTCATTGCTGTTAAGCGCCACGGCAATCAGGCGGCGCCCGTCCTTTGTGGCCGAGGCGATCAGGCAGTTGCCGGCCTTCGCCGTGGTGCCGGTCTTCACTCCGTCTGTTCCTTCGTAGAGACCCTGGAGCAGCCGGTTGGTGTTGCCTATTTTCCTTGTTTTCTCCGGCTCGAGCCAGCTCACTGTCTCCTCCCTGGTTTGCACCAGCTCGTTAATCCTGGGGTGGCCCAGGGCATATCTGGTGAGGATCGCCAGGTCGTAGGCGGTGGTATAGTGGTTTGGGTGATGATAGCCGTTGGTGTTGACATACCTGGTGCCAAACATGCCCAGTGCCGCTGCCTTTTTGTTCATCATGTCGATAAACTGGCTGTGGCTGCCGCCCACATGCTCGGCGATGGCCACTGTGGAGTCATTGGCCGAGCAGATTAGCGCCGCCTGCAACAGCTCGTCCAGGGTGATTTTATCCCCCTTGCGCAGGTCGATCGTCGTGCCTTCCGCAATGGCGGCCGCCTGGCTGCCGACAGTCACCACATCGTTTAAGTTGCCGTTTTCCAGCGCCACCACGGCCGTCATTAATTTCGTCAGGCTGGCCGGCTCGCATCTGACCCGGTGGTTTTTAGCAAAGTAGACCTGACCGGTACCGGCGTCCACCAGCACGGCGGCACTGGAGGTCACCCTGGGGGCTGCGGCCCGGGCCGGGCAAGGCGCCGCCGCCAAAAAGACCAGGGCTAATATTAATGCCGCTCCTGTTCTGAGAATGTTTCTCTGCGCCACTGCTTTTCCCTCTCCTTTACTAAAGGTACCCTTTGTATTAACTTTTGTTAAACGCGTCTCCCATACTATTATCTCAAATGCCCCGCCCACTATACCCAAAACCAGGGGGACGGTTCTTGTGGTTTGTTATCAAACCATTAAACCAGGGGGACGGTTCCTGTGGTTTGTTATTACACCTGTGGCGGTCTTCTATTGTATTGTTTTTTATCAAGTGCTAAAAAAAATAGCCTACATAGGCTAGAAATAATGCGTTTACAAACTGCAACTAACTGCGCTTATTGAAGATGTTTATAACCGAACTGTTTTTTACCTCCGGAGAGTCAGCTGCATTCTCTGCCAAGCCTTTATGTAAATTCGCCTTAAAATATCTTCCAGTATGCCATCGCCAGCAAGAGATTTTTCGCAAACTGAAGCCCTTGTAAACAATCAGGCCACACCTTTTTCTCTGCAAGCTCTTTAACCGGTTCAAGAACTTTGCGGTGGGCCCCTTTTAATACGACCGCACCCGACTGCAGTTAGAGTATAGTACTTGCGAACTTATGAGAGTATGGATTTATCCCTGTCAAACCAAAAGAGCCGGTCCCGTAATTCCCTTGAAAACAAAGCAAACCAAGAGAACCGTCCCCTTGGTTAGCGGTTGAGGGGGGGGGTGATTTTGTTGGTGGCGCGCATGAGTCTGTTTTCGGATTTCAGTACCAACGCTGCGCAGGCTGTCCCCAGTACCGAGCCGGCCAGTATATCAAAGGGGTAGTGCACACCTACATACGCCCTGGAAACGGCCATGGCTAAAGCCAGTAAAGCTACCAGCCAGGACAGTCTGATCTGTTTTCGCGACAGCACAAACCAGACGGCAAAGGCATTAGCCGTGTGCTCGGACGGAAAGGAATATGTCCCCGGCGGCCACACCATCAGCTCAACTTCAGTGAGGGACAAAAAAGGTCTGGGGCGCTCAATGGTGTGCTTTAAGCACTCGCCTGCCAGATAGCTGGCGCCTAACGCTACCAGCATCAAAACTCCCGCTTTTTTCGTTTCCGGCTTCCCGAAAGTAATTAAGTATAGACCCAGTAAAATCCAGATCAGCCCTGCCTCGCCGGAATAGCTGAGCAGGGGCATAATCACATCCAGGACAGCATTATGTATGGTATGATTCAACCAGTTAAAACACGCCAGCTCCAGGTTATAAAAAAAGGAAATCGTATTCTCAAACATTTATCTGTACCTTTTACGCTTTTTTTGCCATAAATAAATGATGAGAATAGCTATCCCCACTACTACCAGTGCGTCCAGGCCATGGAGCCAGCCCTTGATTGACTGCCAGTTCTGGCCCAGCTTCAGGCCGATATAAACCAGTAGCAGGCTCCAGGGCAGGGAGCCGAAAAAAGAGTAAACCACGAACTTCTTAAAGTCCATGCGGGCGATGCCGGCCGGCAGCGAGATAAAAGTCCGGACTATGGGCATCAGGCGGGTGAAAAAGACGGTGGCCTCGCCATACTGCTTAAACCACCGGTCGGCCAGCGCCAGGTGGTCCATGGAAAACCCGAAATACCGCCCGTATTTGACCAAAAAGGGCCGGCCGCCCCAGACCCCCAGGTAATATGAGAGGATTGAGCCCACCACACCCCCCACCGTCCCGGCCATGACCGTCCGGTAAAACTCCAGCCTGCCGGTGGACACCAGGTAACCCCCAAAAGGCAGGATCACCTCGCTCGGCAGCGGGATGTTGGCGCTTTCAATGGCCATGCCGACGGCCACGCCCCAGTACCCCCAGGAAGCGATGACCACTGTGACAGCTGTTAAGAAATGTTCAAACCACGTCATTAAATCAGTGAGTATGAGTTCATTCCCCCCAGTACTTCTATAACAAACTCTTATTTTTACCCTTGTCGGCCAGCGGCGGCTTGGTGGAGTACCGCTGATCAAATAGGGCCAGCTCCAGGGACCGGCAGATCAGCCTGAATTTTGACGATATGGTGGAGGAGGCCACACCGTAGCGCCAGGCCAGGTCCTGCTGCTTTAGCCCCTCCGCCATTTCCAGCCTGGCGAAAGTGTAGACTACCGCGGCCGACCAGACGGCTTCTTTCCTGATGGCAGGCCGCTCCTTCGTGCAGTAGTCAAACCACAGGCTGAGGGCGCCCTGCTGCTGCCTGTCGTTATAGCCCAGGGCATGCAGGCCTTCCTGAACGTAGGTCGCCACCCTGGCATAGCCCGGCTCAGGCCACTGGTAATCTTTCGCGGCAACTTCCGGTAGGGCAGGCCGGCCGGGCGACTCCTCCCGGCCGGCTTCAGACGGCCCCATAAACCGCTCCACGAAAAGCTTTTTGGCTGCCTGCAGCTGGCGTGAAGAGCGCACAACCATGATAATTGACACAGGGGTTAATAAAAGGCGGCCCCGCACCAGGCGCAGCCTGCTTTTATCCCCGCATCCGGCGCCGCTCCGGTCGTGGCCCGGCCCGAGCCAGGCTGCCTCCGCCTGCAGCAGGTTCCCGGTGTTGTCTTTTATTTCTGAAAGCAGCGCAAAGTCTTCCGACTGTTTGATTATAGCCAGCACTTCCTGCCCGTTCTCATTATTAAAAATGACCTTGTTGCCTTTTTCCTCTCCGATGGAAAAATGATTGTGCAGGGCGCCGGACGTTCCGTATTCCATCACCCAGGCGTTGATTATGTGGGCGCGCTCCTTAAGATAGGGCCCCCACCCGCGGCCGCCCTTCAGCTTTTCATTGTAATAGTCCAGACGGTCCTGCCCCAGCCTTTTTAACAGCGGGCTCTTGCACCAGCTGGGCAGGGCCAGCCCGCTGGTGGAAAACTCGTATTCCTCTCCGACCTTGAGAACCCTCATTAATAAGATGCTGCCTTCTTTGAGTTCGGTCGCGGCGCTTTGATCACGGACCCTCAGGTTCTTTTGGGTGAGCAGGTCTTTGATCTGAAGCCCTTCTTTGGGGAAGACTTTCATTACCTCATATATGGAAAGCCGCGAGCGGACCCAGTTTTTCACCAAGGCGCGCTCGTACTTGTTCAGCGGGAAAGCGTATTCCTCTGCAAATGTTTCGAGCACGGTTGTGCCGGTGCTGGAGAGATAAAAGTCAAAGATAAACCACTCAAAGCAGCGCTCCATGGTAAAATCATCATCTTGCAGCATTAATTGCTGGTCCATACAATCCAGGTACATATCCTGGGCGCGGGCGGCGTCCCACGCAAAAGAGGGCTGATCGGCGAACTCCCCCAGCTTGCGGCGCAGGGTCTGACCGGCGCGGCGCCACCTGGCCTGTTCGAGAGAATAATATGCCTTAACCTGACCGCAGCACTCATCGAAGGGCTTGCCGCTGCCGCATGGACATGACTTTTTGGATCCAGTCATGGAAAACACCTCCCCATATAAGTTATGCTGGTGGTGCTGTGGGTTCTAATGATACTTGGTCTCAACTATATATACGCAGCAATTATTTGTCAATAAAGATCTTACTGCCGTCAGTAAGATAATTAATACCAAAATTACCGAGCTCAGCCAGTGGAATAAACGCTTCCCCATCTTTTGTTAAAAGCGGCGCCACTCCGGGCGCGCTCTGGCTGCATTCTCCGTCCCTGGTGCAATAAACCGCGTCATAGCCGTAGCCGGATATTTTCACGCTACCGTCGGCGGGCTGCCAGTCGACGCGGTAGCCCAGCGCCTCAAAAGTGAACCTCAGCGGAAGGTAAATTGTACCATTATATTGTAGCATTGATTGCCTCATTTGTACAGTTTCCCCGCGGACCAGCGCCACTGTTTGGCCTAACTCCAGCTGAAGGGTGTTCGGCGCGGGTGTTAACAGGCGCCGGGCCGCCAGCGCCTGCAGGGCGGGGGTAGTTACCTGGTAGTCAGGGCTTAGGCCCGTGCCGTTGATCTCTCTGTTCCCGGGGGTTAGGTATTTGGCCACGGTAAGCTTAAGTGCCCCGCCTGCGTCAAGCGGCTTCACTATTTGGACGGTGCCCTTGCCGTAAGTTTGACTGCCGACCAGGGTGGCCGCGTGGTGGTCCTGCAGGGCGCCGGCCAGGATTTCCGAGGCGCTGGCGCTGTACTGGTTGATCAGGGCTACCACCCGCAGCCCCGCGCCGGCCGGGGCGCCTTCGGTCCGGTGGACATCGCGGTCACCGTGGCGGTCCACGGTGCTGACCGCCACCTGCCCGGGCCCGACAAAGGCGCCGGCAATCTCGACAGCTGTTTCCAGGAGGCCGCCCGGGTTGTCTCTCAGGTCCAGGATCAGGCCGGTTGCCCCCTGCTCTTTCAGGCCGGCCAGGGCTTGCTCAAATTCCTTAAAAGTATTGCTGCCGAAGGAGTTGATCCGGATATAGCCGGAGCTGTCCTCCAGGACCTGCCAGCTCACCGTCGGGTTGTTAATATTGGCGCGCACCAGTTCCAGCTCGAAATCGCCGGCGCCGGCCCGCCTGATGGTCAGGCGCACCTTCGTGCCTTCCGGCCCGCGAATTTTTTGCACTACCTCGCCCAGGGGCTGGTCAAAAATATCTGCGCTGTCCACCTTGATGATCAGGTCCAGGGGCATGATTCCGGCTTTTTCAGCCGGCGTGTTTTTTATAGTGCCGATGGCTTTTGGGTAATGCTCGCCCGGCTCCAGCTGAATACCCACTCCGGCATAGTCGCCGTTGATCGTCTCGTTAAACTTTTCCAGCTCCCCGGGGGACATGTACTCGGTATACGGATCCTTCAGGGAATTAATCAGCCCGTCAATGGCCCCCTCCAGCAGGTCGCCCGGATCAGGCTCATTGAGATGAAGACTCTGGATATTCTCCAGCACTTCTTCAAAGGTCTCCATTCCCATAGCCGGGTTGTCCGCCGCCGGGGAAGGCGCTGCAAAGCCAAGTGCGATCACCAGTGTCATGACCAAAACAAGGTAGACTTTACGCAAAATTTACTCACCTCATATCCTAATATAGGCACTTTATTCAGGTTAGATTCGCCCCTGCCGGTTTAAAGTCCTGCAAATTTTCACAGGCAGCCTGATTATATTAGGGCAGGTATTTCGACGTGGCGCGGTGAATACTAAGAAAGAATAATAATAGGCAGGTGTAAAACTGCTGTGCCTGAAAATACCATTGTTTTAATCGACGGCAACAGCCTGGTCCACCGGGCATATCATGCGATTCCCCCGCTGTCCACCAGCCAGGGGCTCTTGACCAACGCTGTGTACGGCTTTACCGGCATGCTCTTAAAGCTCCTGGCCAGTGAGCGCCCGGGGAAAGTTGCCGTGGCCTTTGATATCGGGAAAATTACCTTTCGCCATAGCGACTATGAGCAATACAAGGCCAACCGCCGCCCCACCCCGGATGATTTGCGGCCGCAGTTCCCCATTGTAAAAGATGTCCTGCGCGCCATGCGGATTAAAATTTATGAGGCAGAGGGCTACGAGGCCGACGACCTGATCGGGACTATCTCGGCCAGCGCCGAAGAGGCCGGCCTGAATACCCTGATCGTAACCGGCGACCGCGACGCCCTGCAGCTGATTTCACCGCTGACCAGGGTGCTCTTAACCAAAAAAGGGATCAGCGAGCTGGAGCGCTACGACGAGGGCAGGCTGTGGGACCGGTACGGGGTCACGCCGCGGCAGTATATTGACTTCAAGGGCATGACCGGTGACGCCTCCGACAATGTGCCCGGCATCCCGGGGGTCGGGGAAAAAACCGCGGCCAGGCTGCTTCAAGAATACGGCGCCCTGGAGGAGGTGCTGGCCCATGCCGGGGAGCTGACCGGGCGCACCGGGAAGCTGGTTCAGGCTGCCGCCGGCCAGGCTCTGCTCTCCAAGCGGCTGGTCACCATCTGCCGTACGGCGCCGGTGGCCATCGACCTGGCCGAGTGCCGCTGGCCGGGGCCCGATTACCAGGAGTTACTGGAACTCTTGAAAAAACTTGAGTTTAAGACTTTAATCCGGTCCATCTACTTTGAAGGCCGGGCGGTCGAGGCAAAGAAAGGCCGCAAGGGCAAAGGCCGCGACGCTAAGAGCGCCGGCCAGGTGCTGGCCGGGCCGCATCTGGAGGCCTACACTGTCGATCAGCGCCGCCTGGATACGGCAGCCGCCCTGAAGGCCTTTCTCAAGACCGTGCGCAAGGCGGGGCGGCTGGCTGTGGCGCTGGCTGCAGGCCCGTCCGGCGGCCCAGGCGCGGCCGGGTTCGCCGTGGCAGAGGGGCCGGCCTACTGCCTGAGCCTTTCCGGCAGCGGTGAAGTCAGTGCCGAAAAGGCCCTTGACTTGCTCAAGGCCGTGTTTGAAGACCTGTCTATAAAAAAATACTGCCACAACGGCAAGGAGCTTGCCTGGCTTTTGCACCGCCGGCAAATTGCCTTAAAGCACCTGGCTTTTGACACCATGATTGCCGCCTACCTGTTAAACCCGGCCGCGGCCAACCGGGAGCTGGACGCGGTGGCGCTGGAGCACCTGGACGTCGTTCTCCCCGCCGGTGAGGAGGACCGGCTGCCCGCCCAGGCAGACTGTGTGCTCAAGCTGGCCGGTGTTTTGCACGAAAAATTGCGTCTCCAGGAGCAGGACAGGCTGTATTACGACGTGGAGCTGCCTCTGGCGCAGGTGCTGGCGGAAATGGAGATAAACGGCGTGGCCGTGGACAAAAAACAGCTCGAGGTGATGTCGGAGGAGCTGGGCCGGCAGCTTGCCGGGCTGGAAGGTGAAATCTACCGGCTGGCCGGGCAGGAGTTCAACATTAATTCACCTAAACAGCTGGCCCATATCTTGTTTGAAGAGCTGAAGCTGCCCGTGATCAAAAAAACAAAAACAGGCTATTCCACCGACGCCGGCGTGCTGGAGGAACTGGCCGCATCCCATGAAGTGGTCAGCAAGGTGCTCGAGTACCGCCAGCTCATGAAGCTGAAATCCACCTATACGGACGGCCTGGCTGCCTTAATTGACCCGCAAACCGGGCGGCTGCACACCTCTTTTCACCAGACGGTTACCGCCACCGGGCGGCTTTCCAGCTCGGAGCCAAACCTGCAGAACATCCCCATCCGCATTGAGCAGGGCCGGTTGATCCGCCGGGTTTTCATGCCCTGCCGGGAGGGAAATTTTTTGCTGGCGGCGGACTATTCCCAGATCGAGCTGCGCATCCTGGCCCATATCAGCGGCGACCCGGTATTAATCGAGGCGTTTAAAAACGGCGAGGACATCCATACCCGGACAGCCGCCGAGATCTTCGGGGTCCTGCCGGAGGAGGTGACCCGCGAGCTGCGCAGCAGAGCCAAGGCCGTCAATTTCGGCATTGTTTACGGCCTGAGCGACTTTGGCCTGGCCCGCGATGTGAAAGTCACGCGCCGGGAGGCCCGGCAGTATATAGACCAGTACTTTGCCCGCTACGCCGGCGTGAAAAGCTATATCGACCGGGTGATCCGGGAGGCGCGGGAAAAAGGCTTTGTGACCACCCTTTTAAACCGGCGGCGCTATCTGCCGGACCTTTTCAGCCCCAACCATACCGTGCGCAGCGCTGCCGAGCGCACGGCGATGAATACACCAATCCAGGGCAGCGCGGCAGACATTATCAAACTGGCCATGATTAACACCCGCCGGGAAATGGCCGAACATGGCCTGAAGGCTAAAATGCTTCTTCAGGTGCATGACGAGTTGATTTTCGACGTGCCGGCGGAGGAGGCGGAAATGATGCTGCCGCTGGTCAGACGCTGCATGGAAAATGCCCTGGTGCTGGACGTGCCGCTTATCGTTGATCTGAAGGCCGGCCCAAACTGGTACGATGTCAGGGAAGTAAGGGGATGACATGTAATGCCGGAATTACCGGAAGTGGAAACCGTAAAACATACTCTCGGCCCTAAAATTACCGGGTTGAAATTTACCGGCGTCAAAATTTTGCTGCCTAAAGTAATCCACAGCCCGAAGCCGGATGAATTTGTGGAACAAGTAATTGATAAAACAATCCTGAACGTAGCAAGGCGCGGCAAATACCTCTTGTTCAGCCTGGCGGAAGACCTGGTTCTGCTGGTACACCTGCGCATGACCGGCAGCCTGGTGTACACCCGGCCGGAGGAGCCGCAGTCCAGGTACACCCACCTGGTTTTTAGCTTGAGTGACGGCGGCGAGCTGCGCTTTGCCGACATGCGGCAGTTTGGGCGGCTCTGGCTGGCGCCGGAGGACTCCCTGGACCGCCTGGCCGGCTACAAGGACCTTGGCGTCGAGCCCCTGGGCGCGGGCTTTACCACCGGCTTTTTGAAAAAAGAGCTCAAGCGGCGCCATATTCGGATCAAGCCCCTTTTGCTGGACCAGACTTTCATTGCCGGGCTGGGCAATATCTATACGGATGAAGCGCTGCACCGGGCTAAGATCAACCCGGAGCGCCTGGCCTCCTCCCTGAACTACCGGGAGATCACCCGGCTTCACCACGCGGTCAGGGAGGTGCTGCAGGAGGGAATTGCCCACAGGGGAACCACGGTGCGTGATTTCATAGACGGAGACGGCCGCGCCGGCCGCTACCAGGAGCTCCTGCGGGTTTACCGGCGGGAGGGCGAGCCCTGCGGCCGCTGCGGCAGGCCTATCGTCAGGAAAAAAATATGCGGGCGCAGCTCCTACTACTGCCCGGCCTGTCAGAAATTATAGCGTTTACCTGCAAATCGTAATCACTGGAGGGATTTACATGCCGGTAATCGGCTTAACCGGAAATATCGGGTGCGGTAAAAGCACTGTGGCAAAATACCTGGCCGGCCTGGGGGCGGAGATCATTGACGCGGACCGGGTTGCCCGGGAGATTGTGGCGCCCGGCACTCCGGCGCTGGCGGAAATAGTGGAAAGCTTTGGCCGGGAAATATTAAATGAGGATGGCACGCTGAACCGCAAAAAGCTGGGCTCGCTGGTTTTTGCCGACTCCCGGGCGCTGGACAGGCTGAACCGGATCACGCACCCGCGCATTGTCGAGGCCATTCGCCGGCTGGAGCAAAATTTCCGGGACCGGCCGGACTCCCACCAGAAGTTGCTGGTGGTTGACGCGCCCCTGTTAATAGAAGTGGGGCTGGACCAGGGCGTTGATGAAATCTGGGTGGTGCTGGTGGACCCGGACAAGCAGGTCCGGCGGCTGGCAGAGCGGGACCGCCTGGACCCGGAAGAGGTGCGCCTGCGCATTGCCTCCCAGATGCCCCAGTCGGAAAAGCTGCGGTACGCCCGGCGAGTGATTGATAACAGCTTCACCCTGGAGGAAACGAAAAAGCAGGTTGACCGTCACCTGGCCGCCTTAAGACGTATTTTTGCGGGGCAGACTTAATATACATTAATGGCGCCGGTATTTATAAGCAGCACGCGGAGTGATCATTTTGGCCACAGTCTATCACCGGAGATTAAACAGGGGCAAGCTTAAACGACGGCTCATCCTCCTTCTCCTTTTCATCCTGTTAGTCTGCAACTTTGACCACATAGCCCGGATTATCTACCCTTTCCCCTACCGGGAGGTAGTACAGCACTACGCCGGCGCCTACGGAGTTGATCCCTTTCTCGTCGCTGCGGTAATGAAGGCGGAAAGCAGTTTCAACAAAAATGCCGTGTCTGAAAGAGGCGCGCGCGGTCTCATGCAGATTATGCCGGAAACCGGCCAGTGGGCGGCCGGCAAGATCGGCGGGATGGCGTTCAGTCCGGAGCGGCTTTTTGAGCCCGAGACAAATATTAAACTGGGCTCCTGGTACATTGCCGATCTGAGTAAAGAATTCCGCGGTGATATTATCCTCGTCCTGGCCGCGTACAACGGCGGGCGGGGCAACGTGCAGGGGTGGCTGACCACCGGCAAAATGACTCCCGGGCAAAGCAGCATCAGCCAGATACCCTTTACGGAAACCCGCCTTTTTGTAAAAAAAGTACTATCCTATTACAATATTTACCGGAAATTGTATCAAGGGTGATTTTTGGGCGGGGGGTTAGCCAAAGCCCCCGAGCGCCTTGCCATTCAAATAATCAAACTTCTTGCCCTGAAAGGTATCCTCTTCCTCCAGGCTTGCTTCTATTTTTTCTTTGATCAGCCACCAGCTCGTGCCCCAGTTGTCAAACAGCAGGTTTTCTCTGGGGCCCTTTCCCATCAGACGCTGGACGACAATGGTCGGGTCCAGGTGCTCCAGAAAAGCCACCACCCGGTCTACGTAAGCCTCCAGCGAGATGATATCAAATTCACCCCGTTCATACATGTCCCCCAGGGGTGTGCCCTGCACCACGTAAAGGGAGTGCAGCTTGACATAATCTACACGCAGGGCTGAAAGCACTCTGGCGCTTTCCACCACATCCTGCCGGTTGTCCCAGGGTAAATTAAGGATCAGGTGGGCACAGGTGGCCAGCCCCCTGGCCCTGATCCGGTAAACGGCATCGATAAATTCGGCCAGGGTGTGTCCGCGGTTTAGCCTGACCAGGGTGTGATAATTCACCGTCTGCAGGCCCAACTCCAGGCAGATGTCTAAAGACCGGGTGAGCTTAATCTCCTGGAGAAAATCAAGATAGCGGTCATTAACACAGTCCGGCCTGGTCGAAATAGCCAGGCCAGCCAGGTCCTTTTCGGCCGCAGCCGCAAGGATATTTTCCCGGAATTTCTCAAAGGGCAGGTAGGTGTTGGTAAAAGCCTGAAAGTAAATGATGAATTTCCGCGCGTTAAACCGCTTGCGGTAATAAGCCTTGTTTTCGGCAATTTGAGCAGATAAGCTGCCAGGCAGGCAGTCAAAACCGGACCCCTGCCCGTCGCAAAATATGCACCCGCCCTGCCCCACCCGGCCGTCTCTATTCGGGCAGGTAGCCGCGAGCTTAACTGGAAGCTTATATACTTTTTCCCCATATTTTTTTAGCAGGTGCCTGGCGTACCGGTTGTATCTGTCTGTTTTCAAAGGATTATTCTCCAACCCTGTAGTATTGCCACCATTCTACCACAAACTGTACGGGCATAAAAATTATATATTAATAGTAGATAAAGGTCTAAAAGACAGTCTTATTATTGTTGCAATGAACTGCCAGACAGGTTATGATTACTTAATAAAATAAAGAAAGGAGTAGGCTTAACCAGTTGACGAAAGAAGTGTGTAATAATAATAAACTATCCAGAGTTTTATTAACGCTCCGTCTTACCTGGCATTATTTATTGATGCTTTTCGCTCTATTTATATTTTTATATTTAAATTACCCGGTTTTCTCGATAATACCGGCGGTGCTCATTTTTTTTGTGCTGTATTTTTTCCGCAATCCCAGTAGAAGCATTCCGGTAGCTGACGGTCTGGTGCTCTCTCCTGCGGATGGCGTAATCGTGGAAATAAATGAAGTATTTGAAGATAAATTTATTAAGGGCGATGCTATCCGGGTAGCTATATTTTTATCAATTTTAAACGTGCATTTAAACCGCTCCCCGCTGCCCGGGGAGGTCAAGTACAGGTATTACCGCCCGGGCAGGTTTATTCCTGCTTTTAAGAGCCATGCTTCGGAAATTAATGAAAAGAACTTCGTTGGTATTGAGTGTGAGGGGATCAGGGTGCTGGTTTGCCAGGTTACCGGGTTCATTGCCCGCCGCATCAAATGCTGGGTCGATGAAGGCAAAAGCCTGGCTGCGGGTGAAATCTTCGGGATCATCAAATTTGGCTCGGGCAATGAGCTATATCTTCCGGCCGGTTCCAAAATAATGGTTAAAAAAGGTGACCGGGTCCGGGCAGGTGAAACGGTAATCGGCATTCTGCCCGGCGATGAATAATAGGGGTGAATAAGTGAGCAGGATAGAATGGTTGCCAAACATATGCACCGCTGCCAACCTGCTGCTGGGGGTCATCGCCCTGGCTAATGTGTTTGGCTGCAACTATAACCTGAGTGTTGTCTTAATCCTTATCGCAGCTATAATTGACCGCGCCGACGGGATGCTGGCGCGTCACTATAACGCTGTTACCGAGTTCGGCAAGGAATTTGATTCACTGGCTGACCTGGTCTCTTTCGGGGTGGCGCCGGGCGCCCTGCTGTACAGCACGGTGGCGGGAGAGTGGAGTCCGGCGGCCCTGGTTTGCTTCGGGGCTTTTGCCTTATGCGGGGGCCTGCGCCTGGCCAGGTACAACTTGTGCGAAAGTCCCGCTTACTTTCAAGGTGTCCCCATTACCATCGCCGGGTCCCTTCTAGCCATAATCATTTACTTTCAGCCCGGCCAGGCTTTTATTCTGGGATCAGGCTTTTTGCTGGCCCTGGCCATGATCAGCAATATCCGCATTCCCAAAATATAGAGAAAACCTGGCGTGCCAGGTTTTGGGAAACTGTTTTTTGGGGAAAAGGCTTGGTGGAGCTTTCTGTTGTTGCTCTGGGGGCTAGCCGCCTGGCTTATCTGCTCTCCATTTTCTGGAGGTTGCTTTTTACCATAATAGAGGAGTTTCGAAAGAAATCACTAATATCTACAGTTACTTTTTCTGCAGCCTCTTTGATCAGGGCTGCAACTTTTTTTATATTAATATCCACCTTATGCTTGACCCTCATTTGAAAATGGTATTTCCTGGCCAGTAAGGCAGGGCTGGCCTGTTCTATTTCTACAAATTCAGCAAATTTTTGTACCCGCACTGCAAAATTTAAGTCTTTTTCCTGCCACAGGTCATGCAGCAGCTGATCAACATCATTGATTAAACCTTTGTTGTTAAGCGCGCTTCTGATTTGCTCACTATAGTGGTAGGACGAGCTGATTAGCGATTCCACACCCATTTCCACAATGTTATGGGCCTTCCACCACCCCATTTCAGGGGGGATATTGCAGGCATCCACTGTTTGCTCGATGAAGGGCCTTGCCTTTTCAAAACAGTAGCCTTTTTCGAAGTCCTGGTATTTCTCGTCACCGTAGTAGTCCAGCCCTTCCGGGACAAAGCCATGCGAGGCCACCGCCCGGCCAAAGTCCTTAAGATAGCTTTCCGGATCAATAAAGCGATAAATATCGATGCCTTTGCTGTGCGCCTCGGAGTGGCTGAAGCCGCAGCCGATCAGCATATCGAGGAGAATACTGCCCAGCGAAATGGTGTCACCCTGCTTTTGCAAAATTGTTTCAGCAAAATAAACATGTGTTTGTGGGTACAAAGTCTTCCTCCACAGTTTTTTAGCTAAATATTTTGGTAACTTAATTAATTCTATCCTAGATATTACCTAATTACAAGAGGTTTGCCGGCACTGTGAAGTCAGGATACCTGCCCGCTGGTTGTTGCTGCCTCCATTTTTAGTATATTTTCTTAAATAAAATAATATGACCACCGGTTTTACACCGGTGGCCAAAGCGCGAACCTAAATGCATAAAAAACCGCAACCGCAAACCAGCAGGATCAAAATCAGGAAGATGATGAACGCTGAGTTGCAGCCCACTCCACCAACCGGTCCGCAAGCACCACCGGTACCGACGCCGTCTACGCCAAATGCCATTAAAGGTCACTCCTTTGCTTTTTTTATAATTTATGAAATAGATCATCCAGGTGTGAATCCATTAAACAAGATTCCTGTAAACGCCGCCCAAATATCTTTCCACCTGCCTGACCCGGGTTGCCAAATCCCCGGCCACCGTAATATAAGCTTGCACAAAGCTTGTCAGGAAAAGCGTGATTAAAAAATCAATCTCCTCCTGGTAGGCCCGGTCCGGGTTTCTAAACCCATTGGCCACCAGCGATATCTCCGGCGGCACATAGATAATAAAGTCATAATCGCGGGCCCGGTTCTCCACTGTGCGGTAATACCGCATATTGTCCTCGCTTTTTGCCTCGCGGGAGTGCCACTTCATCCAGTACACGGCATTGTCAATGACGGTGCGGTCCGAGATAAACCCGCCCGGCAGTTTATCCTCGGCGGCCATCTGCAGCTCCAGGCAGCGCCACTGAAATTGCTGCCCGAGTTCCGTTTGCTCATGCAGCTCCCTAGGGGTTTTATAACCATACTCGCGCGCTGTCAGCAGCCGGGCCTGCTCCTCAACCAGAGGCAAGTCTAATTCTTCGGATAACGCCCGGGCCAGGGTTGTTTTACCGGTGCCCTGCGCCCCACTGATACCAATTTTCATTAGTGTGTAATACCTCTCTTCCGATTCTTTTCTCACAGCCTGCCCCTTGGGGTGAAAATATATTCCTTTTTCTTCCCTCCGTCGAGCGCCCATAAGCCACAACAAAAAACGGCGGGCGTAACAAAACTTACGTCCGCCGTCAAACCATGCCATCACTGAAATATTTTAAACCATTTCCCGTTCCGGGGGAAATATATTCCCGCCGCTCACCTTTTTCAGCACTTTCCTGAGTTCATCGGCAATTGTTAGTTTAGTCTCATTAACAAAATCATAGTAAACGAGAATATCTTGCGCCTCAGCGGCCATTTGTTGGCGATCATTATAAATTGCGTGCTTGATCACAAAACTTGTATTCTTAATCTCCGATACCCTGGAATAGATATGAATTTTGCCCGGATAAAACAGGGGACGGTAATATTGACAGGTAATCGAAGCCAGCACCGGGCCTTCTTTTTCCTTTTCCTGAGATTGCATCAAACCGATTTTATGAAAAAATTCGACCCTTGCTTCCTGGACATAGTATATAAACGACACATTATTCACGTGTCCACGAAAATCAACTTCAAACCAATCGATCCGCCGCTCTAGTTTGTGGGCATAGCCGTTCACAAAAATACCTCCCCCGCATGAAAAATTGTTTATACCAATAATTACTTATATCATATTATATATTTGCGGGGAACTGGTATCAAACAAAATCCTTCAAGAATTAACAAATCGCTTCTCGGAAACCGGCATATCCTTATTCCCAAATTTATTTTTCCGCATTGTTCTCATTATTGTCAGATTTGAAGTGTTTAATAGCTGGTAGAAGCTGTCTCAACTCCATGGGAAGCGGGAACAGGACAGTAGTGTTGGGGGTGTTGGCCACCTCAGAAAGGGAGCGAAGTGTCCTCAAGGTCATGCCGCCCTCGACGTCCGTCAGTATCTCAGACGCCCTGGCCAGCTGCTCGGCTGCCTGACGCTCTCCTTCCGCCTGGATGATATATGACCGCCGGTTTCTTTCTGCTTCCGCCTGGCGGGCAATAGCCCTGGTCATCTCAGTAGGAAGCAAAACATCCTTGATTTCTACACCGGTTACTTTTATACCCCAGGGATCTGTAGACTCATCCACAATTTGTTGGATAATTTGGTTGAGTTTTTCCCGTTGTGACAGCAGCTCATCCAGTTCTGCAGTGCCCACAACACTTCTTATCGTGGTCTGGGCCAGCTGGTTGGTGGCCTCATGATAATTTTCCACGTTAACTACCGCAGTTTCCGGTACGATAACCCTGTAGTACAGGACCGCATTCACCTTGCAGGCCACATTATCCCTGGTGATTACATCCTGGGGCGGCACATCGAAGACGATTATTCTTAAGGATATCCTTACTATCCGGTCAATAATGGGGATGATGAAGATCAGTCCCGGCCCCCGGGCGTTCACCAGTCTGCCCAGCCTGAACAGCACCGCTCTTTCGTATTCCGGTATAATCTTGATGGCCGATGACAGAATAAAAACAACTAAAACAACCCAAATCGCCACCGTTAAAAATTCATAAAGCATCGTCATTCTTATCACTCCTCTGTTTGCTTATCCTCTGCCGCCTTAACAGCAGTACTGACATAAAGCTTCATCCCACGCCGCTCAATAACCCTTACCTTCTGCTCTTCCGGTATATTAAGGCCATCCTTTGATACGGCCTGCCAAATTTCCCCACGAAATCTCACCAGGCCTTCAGGGTCCAGCCTTTTCACTACGTAAGCTGCAGCATGCTGGAACTCGGCTTCTCCGTGTACAGGGTCCAACCTGCGTATCCGGGCCAGACTCGTTACAACAATTACCAGGAAAATGGCTCCGATAACCCCAACCCCCAGGGCCATAACCTTGAAGGACTGAAACCAGTCTGCCGGCATTAGGGGCTCGATGGGAAAGAAGAGGACGCCCAAAACCAGGCTAGCCAGCCCGCCCACCCCCAGAATGCCATAGGTGGGGGTAAACAGCTCGGCAATAAGAAGTCCGGCGCCCAGCAAAATTAAAAGACCTGCCCCAAGGTTCCCCTGAAAAAGCCCCATTCCGGTCAGACCCAGGATCAGGCTGATTGAACCGATAATTTCCGGTACGAATAACCCGGGGGAGTAAAAGCCTATGATTAGCCCGTAAATGCCCAGTAAAAGCAAGATCATGGACAACGTAGGATTACTGATCAGGTGTATGAAGCTTTCTCTTGTGTCCATGGGGACATCCGTAACAATTGAACCGGAAGTATTCAGTATCTTGCTTTCAGTTCCGGTCTTGACCGTCATGCCGTTGATCTTTTGCAGCAGGTCATCCATGTCCGCGGCATTTAAGTCTACAATATTTTTTTCCAGGGCCTCCCCGTTGTCCATGGACAGGTTTTCTGTCACAAATTTTTCTGCTAGGTCCGCTGGGCGTCCGCGTTCCCTGGCTATGCTTTTCATGTGGCCGGCAAGAAAGTTGATTGTCTTCTGGTCGGCTGCCTGCGCACCTTCCCCCGGGGCTGCCGCAGTTACGGGCATGGCCGCCCCGCAGGTGGTTCCCGGAGACATGGCGGCTATATGGCCGTTTAGCAGGATGAAGGTTCCGGCCGATGCGGCAATAGCTCCCTGAGGGCTGACATAAGTGATTATTGGAACTGCCGATGCGGACATGGCCTGGAGTATGTCTAAGGTGGCAGTAACCAGCCCGCCTGGAGTGTTGAGCATTATTACCACCGCCTCCACCCCATCCGACGCCGCTTTTTCCAGTCCTCTGCTTATATGCTTGGCTGTACCGGCAGTGACTGTTTCGTTGATATGCAGGACATAAACTGCGGGCTTTACTGCTTCTGTCGCTGCTGGAAGCACAGTTAAAACGACCAACAGCGCCGCAAGCGCTAGAGCCAGCGCGACATGCTTTTTATGTTTCATAGTTTTTACCCGGTGAAGCTGTTTTTTCTCATTATTGTTAGCTTATCACAGAAGATTATTCTTTAATCATTTCCGAAATGCCTAAAGCTTTGAGGCCTTTGCATCGGTATATTATTCTGCATTAAAATAGGCAACCGGTAAAACAATAACCATACTATGAAAAAAATAAAGCTTTATATCAACAACCAACTTGTGGAAGCGGAAAAGGGAACCAATATTCTGGAGGCAGCAAAAAGAGCCGGTATTGAAGAGTCTCATGAACTTCTGGAGAGATTAAAAAATAAAGATAAACTTCCGCTGATATCATCATGCAGTCCGGGTTGTGTCAAGTTTTGTGAAAATTATTACCCCGAGTTTTTAGAAAACCTGTCTACTTGCAAGTCCCCGCAAGAAATGATGGGGGCGCTGGTTAAAACTTTTTTCGCCGAAAAAGAAGGAATTGATCCCGGAAGAATAGTGGTGGTCGCCGTTATGCCCTGCACTGCCAAAAAACTTGAGGCCGCCAGGGTAGAACTGATCACCAGGGGGTTGCGGGATGTTGACTATGTAATAACCACCCGGGAACTAGCCAGGATGATCCGGCAGGCGGGTCTTGATTTTAAAAACTTGCCGGATGAAATTTATGACCAGCCCCTTGGGATTTCATCAGGAGCCGGAAATATTTTTGGCGGAACCGGCGGTCTGACCGAGGCTGCAATTAGGACGGCTTTCGCCGTGGCCAACCCCGGCTCAAAGGAACCCATCATTGAACTTAAAGAACTCCGGGGGAATCGAGGCATAAAAGAGGCTACCGTTAACCTGGGGAAAGGTGGGAAAATTAAGGTAGCCGTTGTTCATGGAACCCGCAATGCCAGACGCATCCTCGAAAGAATCAAGAAGGGCGAACATTTTGACTTCGTTGAGATCATGGCCTGTCCCGGCGGTTGTATCGGTGGAGGCGGCCAGCCAATTTTCGGGACCCCCGACCACAGAGAAATGTCCGCCGGGTACCGGCGCAAGCGCGCTGAATCTTTATATAAAATTGACCTCTCAAAAAAATTGAGGAAGGCACACGAAAATCCTGCAGTAAAAGTCATTTATCAAGACTTTCTTGAACACCCCTTGAGTAAGAAAGCAAAGGAGCTTTTGCACACCAGTTACGCTGTCAAGAGCAGAACGCCGGGTCTCAAAGTGCCTGTGAAAAAGCAGGTTGAAAATAAAAAGCAAGCAACCCGCTGATCTTTCTTATTTAAACCTAAATTCGACGGATGGAACTTGGCCCGGATGAGTGCAGAGTAAAAAATGAAGTGTGGTAATAATTTACCCAACTTCATTTTTTCTGGTGTCGGAGACGGGACTTGAACCCGTACTGAATCTCCGGTCCATATAAATAATCAGTTAATTCATCAACGTTCTCAACATCACTGGCATACCAGGATTCCCTGCCATTATGCCAGAGGTCAACTCCCCGGGCAATGGCAATAGTCAAAACAATGGCAATAACTATCTCTGCAATCGCTTGGGGAATGATCGTAACAATGACGTCCAGCGTAATATAACCCCTAAAAAAAGCCATAGACAAAACCAGGATAGTGTTGGTCAGAGTGCCCATAACGCCTGCGGCAATCCAGCCGAGATACAGGCTGAACCGCTTAAAGCCAATAAATGCCAGATATGCCACCAGGCCGATGAACAGCCGGGGGACTATTGAGACCAGCGGATCGGCAAAAATGGGATTGCCGGCTTTAAGCAGACTGGACAGCCCGAAGATCGCCCCCACCAGGATGCCCACCACCGGGCCTTCCAGAACCCCTCCCAGGATAGCCGGCACGTGCATCACCGTTGCGTCTCCGGCGACATTGGCAACCGGAATGAAGCCAATTCTAGTCACCCCCAGAAAAAAGGCGATGGCGCCCAAAAACCCGGTTGCGGCAATTTTTCTTGCTAAAGGACTCAATGACAGTCACTCCCTTTTGCTTATACAATCCCTTCATCTCTGGCCTTTTTTACTGCCTGCAAGCGGTCCCGGACTTCCAGTTTGCTGTAGATGCTGGAAATGTAATTCTTCACCGTTCCCTCGGATAGAAACAGCTTCTCCGCGGTTTCCCGGTTGCTCAGCCCTTGCGAGAGGCACTCCAATACCTGCCGCTCGCGCTCACTTAAGCCATGCTTTAAGCTCTTTTGCTCGTTGTGCTTCAACTGGTTGGCCAGCATCCTGGCCATGTTCTGGTTGATCAAGGTTCCCCCACGGTTAACCAGCCGGATGCCGGCCGCCAGATCTTTGGGATGAATAGCTTTTAACAAATATCCTTCGGCGCCGATATCCAATGCTTCTACCACATAGTCCAACTCCTGGAAGGTAGTTAGAATAATAACCCGTATTTGTGGCCAGCTGTCCTTGATCAGGCGGGTGGCTTGAATACCGTCCATTACCGGCATGTGAATATCCATTAAAACCACGTCCGGCTGCTCCTTTTCGCATAGCTCCACAGCGATTTGCCCATTTGGGGCCATGCCTGCCACTTCAATGTCCTCTTCCATGTCCAGAACTATATTCAGGCTCTCTCTAATCAACTCTTGATCATCTACGATCAATAACCGCAAGCTTTTCACAATACTACCTCCCTGATGGTACTAAACAGGTGATCCGGGTACCCTTTCCTTTTTCCGAGCGGCATTCCAAACTCCCGTGCAAAACCTCCAGGCGCTGCCGCATGGAAGTGAGGCCAAAGCCCGGCTTTAGCTCATCGGTCCCCAGTCCGTCATCTTTGATAGATAAATTTATCTCTTGCTGGGTAAAGCGCAGGTCGATGGTGATATTTTTGGCCCGGCCGTGCCGCAGGGCATTGGTCAGCGACTCCTGGATGCAGCGGATAATGGCCAGTTTGACCGGCAGGGTCACATCGTACACTTCCCCTTCGGTACAAATGATTACGTTTGTGCCCGTATGTATAGAAAATTCCTTGGTAATACGGGCGATTTGCTGGGTGAGCGGCAGTTCCTGGCCTTCGGGAGCAATCTGGTGAATGCTTCGCCGGACCTCTGCCAGCCCATGCCGGGCTACCTTCAGCAACACTTCCAGTTTCTCTTTGGCTTTTTCCGGGGCCGGGTCAATCAGATAGCTTACGGCATCCATGCCCATAATTATTGAGGTATAAGCATGCCCTACAGTATCGTGCAGTTCCCTGGCCAGGCGGTTTCTCTCCTCCAACAGAGTTAGTTGCTCCACCTGCCTGGAGTAATCCACCAGCATCTGATTCTGCTCCTGGATCAATTGGTACTGGCGTTTATTTTCTTTGAGTAGTTGCTTCATTCTATTGTGAGCATCGAGCATGCGCCTGAAGATGTAGCCCAAGGCCAGCATCAGCAGGTTCTGCATTGCTGCAAGCAAGGCGCCGGTAATTGAATTGCTTGGATCAATCAGGTTGACCAGGGGAACCAGTAAAACAAAACAAATAATAATCCACCACTGGTTTCTTTTATTAATAAAATAACCGGCGGTGATCGAAGGCACTGCCAGCACCGCTATATCCCTGTGCTGGATCAGGGTAAGATAGACCTCTAGACCGCCGGTGCAGACCAGTTCTGTCAGCGGGTACAGCACCATATGAATAGTCCCGGGCTGCCAGAATAATTGCGGTACGATAAAGGCTACCAGCAGCCAGATGAGCATGATGTAATAGGACATGCCCGAGTTGTCCGGGTATGTGATGAGAAGGATCACCAGTATGAAAAACCATCCAGCCCGCACCATCGTGAGTAAAAAATCCAGCCAGTGCCAGGTCCTGGGTTGTTCATTCATATAGTACCCCGCGCTTTCCTTAATTCTTTGCCTAGTAATTATAACATTTCTGATGACCTCCTGTAGAAAAGTATGCTTAAGTATGCTGGTAATTTTCGCTAGGCCTTTCGTTAAAATATTTCCCATTTTTTCAGAACTCCCGCCAGTTGTACAGCACGGCTAGGCCATAAACCGTGCCTGACTTTATTCTATAGCACGGTTATATTTTCATGTAGTGCAGAGGGTCATGTTTTATCAGTGCATGGTCATGTGACACCTCCTTTCAGACTGCTTGGAACAAATAGCCCGTGCATATGACGTGTTAGTATAAAAAACATGACCTATTGCACTACCTCAGGGCAGGCCGGCGGATTAGAATCGGAGTGTGAGGACGGGGTGAACCCCATAGGGAAGGCGGTGAATTAAATGTTATGGTGGATAGCTGCAGTGCTGGTTTGGTTGATTTCTGCTGCCTGAATTCTATCTGTTATGGCGGACGTGATCCGCGGAAAATTAGCACCCCTGAGCAACAAGGTAGTCCCGGCTTATGCCTTTCACGGCATTACGGCTATTTTGGCTGTTGTTCTATTGTTCAAGGCCCTCAATGCGTAAGCTTAACAAACAGAGAGGCAGGCCTCTCATAGAAAGGAGTCAGCTCGTTGAGAATATTAGGATATTTTTTCATTATCATAGGTCTTATATGAATTATCTCTATTGTGGGAGGGGTCTTCTCCCGGACGTATTACTCAACAAATGAGCTTTGGGGGGCTTTTGCCTTCCATACCGCCTGTATGGTAATCGGCATTGCTTTAATTGGCAGGGAAGTTCAGTCAAAACGGTCTGCCAGCTAGAAGACATTAAATTTTTTCCTGATGGGACATGCTGCTGGAGTGGGCGACCATCCCCTGGTCTAACACCGGCAAAAAGGTCCGGTTCATAAACAATATGTGAGGAGATAGGGAAAATGAAAAATGTAATAATAATCGGTTCGGGAATAGGCGGTCTGATTGCCGGCAACCTTCTGGCAGAAAGGGGGCATAAAGTAACCATATTTGAAGGCCACAGCAGGCCTGGCGGCTATACCGCCGGATTTTACAGGAAGGGTTATTATTTTGAGAGCGGTACCCTTTCCTTTGAGGCCTCAGCATCGGTCTTCAAGGCAATGAAGGACATCGGCGTGTTTGATCAGATCGACTTTGTAAAACAAAGAATACGGTTAGTTTCAGACAATTTCGACGGAACTCCCGAAAATTACGAGGAGTATAAAAAGATTATTTACACTGGTTTCCTATCCGAAAAAGAGAAGCTGGACACAGTTTTCTCGGAGCTGGATAAAATGATCGACCTGATGGGGAACATGGATGAGCCGATGCCCTTTCTGCACAGTGGGCTTAAAATGTTCGAATCAATGCTTCCCTACATCTTGAGCGCTCCCAAGCAGATGCAGCTGTCAAAGCAATATGGCAACATGACGACATCGGAGTTTGCCGCCAAGTATTTTGAAAAAGGATCAGAGCTGTTCCAGCTGTTCAGCGGATTTGGTTATCCGGATATGCCGGCTCTGTTCGCAGGGGCCGGCTTATCGGGGATGTTTACCGATTATTGGACTGTAAAAGATGGTATGCAATCATGGGCTGACATTCTCGCCGAAAACTTCGGAAAACTGGGCGGGGATTTGAAGCTGAGTTCCTACGTCGACAAGATCATCACAAAAAACGGGGCCGCAGTTGGAGTCTCTTGCAAAAATAATATTTATAACGCAGACTATGTTATTTCCGCCGGGGATTATAAGAAAACCTTTTTAAAACTTTTAGACGACCAAAGCCTTATTCCGCAGGCGCTCCGGGATAATCTTGCCGGTGCTGCGGTTTCGGAGGGCTTTTGCACGGTATATCTGGGGTTAAATATGTCCAACCAGGAACTTGGCCAATATATGCAGGTTCCTCATGTATTTATCCATGACCATAAACCCGGTTACAATATATACGATTCCCAAGACGAAGAGTTTTTCAGCAAGACATCTGTTTCTCTTTACTCGCCGTCAATGATCAACCCTAAACATGCTCCTGCAGGAAAATCTTCATTGATGCTTCAGACCATCGTGCCTTACCATTGGATGAACAACTGGGGCGGCGGAGACAGGGAGGTATATGGGCAATTGAAGGAAAAAGCGATGGAGGCCATGATAGACAGCGCATCCAGGCTGATTCCCGGCTTGCAGGAATATATCGATTATAAAGACGCCGCAACCCCGCTGACTTATGAAAGATTCACCCATAATACAGACGGGGCCAGCTCCGCATGGAGTTGGAACCCCAGGAAAAAGTTTTATAAAAACGTCATGAGCGTGAATGTAGAAACACCGGTAAAAAACCTTTACATCGGCTCCTGCTGGGCGATGCAAATCGGCGGTGTGCCCGGTGCCCTTGCAGCAGCTTACCTGTGCGTTAGAAAGATAAAGTGAACCTGATAATGTTAGAGATTGAAGAATATATATTTAAAGAGGGCGCTAGTAATATCTCAACAGCGTCTTTTCTTTTACCTCCGGGAAAAAATAAAGTGTGGTAATAATTTACCACACTTTATTTTTTTTGGTGTCGGAGACGGGACTTGAACCCGTACGGTTGCCCACACGCCCCTCAAACGTGCGCGTCTGCCAGTTCCGCCACTCCGACATATTAATAAGTGCTCACCCTGTAAAAAACATTATAACAGACACCTATTTCGAAAGCAAGTATAAGTAGTTGTATTTGATAAAGGAAACGTTATTGACGAATGAACGAAATAATGTGATAATATGTTATTTAAGATATAAAGGTACCAATGAGGTAAATTGTTCGCTGTGTATAAACATAAGGTAAGCCGGTAAGGAGGTTATCCTTTGGCAAGAAGAAGAAGAAAAAGAAAGTTAAACCTGAAGCGTCTGTTTATTCTTCTTTTGTGTCTTATCGCAATAATGATCGGCTGTGCCGGCTGTGGGCTGGTATACACCAGCATCAAGGATATTCCCAAACTCAATTCGGGCAGTCTGGAGACAGGCGCGTCAACCTTAATTTATGATAAAGACGGGAATCTTCTGACCCAGATCGGGGTTAAAAACAGCATTCCGGTAGATTTGAAAGAAGTTCCTGAAATTGTGCGCAGTGCTTTTCTGGCTGTTGAGGACCCGCACTTCTACGAGCACTACGGGTTCAGCCTGCGGGGCATTGCCCGGGCCGCCTGGACGGACCTGACTACCGGGGCAATCAGGGAGGGCGGCAGCACAATAACCCAGCAGCTGGTCAAAGTTTCCTTCCTTACCCCGGAAACTACCATTAAAAGAAAGCTCCAGGAACTCATTTTGGCTATCCAGCTGGAAAGGCATTATACCAAAGATGAAATTTTTGAGATGTATCTCAACAATATTTATTTTGGTGAGGGCGCCTATGGCATTCAGGCAGCTTCTCAAACCTACTTCGGTAAAGATATAGATAAAGTGCAAAGCCTGGAGGAAGCGGCTTTGCTGGCCGGCCTGCCGCAGGCGCCCAGCGCTTATACTCCCTACCGGAACCCGCAGGGCGCCTTGGATAGGCGAAATATTGTACTGGACAGTATGGTCAGAAATGATTATATCAGTGAGACCCAGGCAGAACAAGCCAAGGCCAAAAAAATCAAGCTTAGTGGCAGTGAACCCGCGGCTAGGCAATACCCCTGCGCCTATTATCTGGACTACGTAACTGAAGAATTAATCAAAAAATATGGGGAAACAGAAGTATTTAAGGGCGGGCTGCGAGTTTATGCGGCCGTAGATAAAAAAATACAGCAGATTGCTGAAGATGCTATGGCCAAAAACTCCAACTTTCCGTCCTCCAAGGCTGACGCAAATGATGTATTGCAGCCCCAGGGTGCAGTCGTAATTTTAGACCCCCTTACAGGCTATATCAAAGCGCTGGTGGGCGGGCGCGATCACACCCACATGAGGCAGTGGAACCGCGCGACCCAGACCACCCGGCAGCCTGGTTCCGCCTTTAAGCCCATTGCCGCCTACGGCCCGGCCATAGAGTACAAAGGCCTGGGGCCGGCCTCGGTTGTTGACGATATTCCAACCAAATACGGCACTTATGAGCCGCGGAATGTTGACGGCAGGTTCCGCGGGCTGATTACTCTGCGCACCGCCCTTACTCACTCGGTTAATGTCGCCGCGGTTAAGTTGCTTATGGACACTGTTGGCTTGAATGACGCCATTAATTTTGCCTCCGGCCTGGGAATTAAGCTAGATCCCCAGACTCACGGCGCCAGCATGGCGCTGGGCGGCCTGCACACCGGTGTAACCCCCCTGCAAATGGCAGCGGCCTACGGCGCCTTTGCCAACGAGGGTAATTACGTTGAACCTACCGCTATCTTAAGGGTTGAAAAAGCAGACGGGATTATCCTCGAGCAAAATGTTCCCAGGCGCCACCAGGCGATGAAAGCCACGACGGCTTACCTAATCACGGATATGATGCAGTCCGTGGTCCGCAGCGGCACCGGTACTGGCGCGCAAATCGGGCGGCCGGCAGCGGGAAAAACCGGAACCACCGACGACGGCAAGGATATCTGGTTTGTCGGATATACCCCCGAACTGGTCGGGGCCGTATGGATTGGGCACGATACTCCTACCGCCATGCCGCAGGCCTATGGCGGCACTTACCCGGCCCGGATATGGCGGGAGATTATGAGCAAAGC
>JAQVGZ010000001.1 GCA_028696455.1 Desulfotomaculaceae bacterium
AACCAACAGCTTCATATGCATGCTTTCTGCCATTTCAGGTTCTTCCTTTATTACCTGCCGCATCCAGTCGATTACCAGATCGGCCAGGAAGCTTATCTCAACGGTTTCTTCAATGACCAGCCAGTTTACCGGTTGCAAATTACCTGCAGTTGGAGCAAAGCTTGCTGTATTGATAATACCGGACAAAGTTTTTCGATCTACCGGTTGGGTTTTGTAAGCACGAATAGATCTTCTGGCGGTCAGCAAGTGCCTTACTTGCTCAGGGGAAGGCAAAAGGTGGGTGTTTACCGGAGCGCACTCCTCGGGTTTCATTGTTTGCAGGGAAATGGGACCGTAAAAAAGTGTTCCATCAGTTGCGACACTTAGCTTGCCTGGCTTTAATGTTTTTAGGGAAATGGCTCCGGAAGGGCAAATGGTAACACAATGTCCGCAGTGGATACATAGTTCTTCTGCTTTTTCAATTGGTGTGGGCAGTTTATCCTTTTTATTAAAAGTAATTAGTTGCAACGGGCATACCGCTGCGCAAATGCCCTCGCGCCTGCACTTTTGTAAATCAACTGTAAACAGGTTATTTGTTCTTCTTTCCTCTTCGTTCTTAATTATATTTAGGGAGATGGCCTGATTGGGGCAGGATGCAACGCAGCGTTCACATTTAAGACATTGTTTTTCTGCTCCTGCGACCCAGTGGGGCAGTTTATCTTTTTCACTTATAGTGATTAGTCTCAACGGGCATGACGCCGCACATAACCCAGTATGCTTGCATTTTTGCGGGTCAACTTTAAACTGGGGTCTATACATTCTTTTTTCTCCTTTTTTTAATGCTAAGAAATTCGTTCTTTGACGTTAATCTCCTCTTATTTTAAAATGTATCGCGCTTCTGAAAAGTGCAAAGAAAAGACAGTACTTTTGCAGGAGTTTATGCTTTTATCAAGAAATACTGTTTAATTCTTTGGTAAAGCCAGGATTATATTTTTACAATTCACTCTCCGAGCCAGCTAACCTAAAGCGCAGCAAGCTACGGTTACTGACCAAATGGGTACACTGGGAAACCAGTGCGCCTTCCATTGCGAAAAGGAGAGCTGGTTTTGGATTTCTAGAGGCCAGTTCTGTGTTGTTTTTGCAATGCAGGCCTGGCCTTACCATATTATGAGAAGGAGGTTGAGCAGAGGGAAAAATATGAGTATGAATGTATATTGAAAGAAAGGGGGATTGAAACAGACCAGTTTCTTTCATTCACGTAAGGGATGTGATAAGAAATTGAACAAGATGTATGCCCGGTTTTTCTTTTTGACAGTTTTGCTGCTCTTGGCTGCGGTTTTAATCGCCGGATGTTCGGACAAAAACAGCGCTTCACAAGAGAGCAGCAAACAAATCCTGCTCGCCAGCACTATCGGGCCCATCGACGCCGGAATCGTCTCCGCTCTTGAGGATAAATTTGAACAGAAGACCGGAATCAGGGTCAGGCACGTGGGCGCTGGAACCGGGGAAGCGCTAAAAATGAGCCAGAGCGGTAATTTTGACCTGGTAATGGTACACGCTAAAGCGCTGGAGGAAAAGTTCGTGGCTGACGGATACGGCACAGAGCGGATTGACCTGATGTATAATGACTTTGTGATCATCGGTCCGGAAGTTGACCCCGCCCAAATTAGGGGTATGAAAACTTCTGCCGAGGCCTTGAAAAGAATCATGGACACCAGGTCACTATTTATAAGCCGGGGGGATAATTCCGGCACTAACGTCAAGGAAAAAGAGCTGTGGCAGGCGGCAGGGCTGACCCCACAGGGCGACTGGTACAAAATATATGAAAAAGGCGCGGAAGGGAATGTCAAGACCCTTAAGTACACCGATGATCAAAAGGGCTATACCATTATCGACAGGGCTACGTACCTGACCTTGAAGGACCAGATTGCCTTAAAAGTTCTGGTTGAAAAAGACGAATCAATGCTTAATTATATCAGCCTGATCCCCGTTAACCCGGCGAAATTCCCACAGGTAAAAAACGACCTGACCAGGCAGTTTGTTGACTTCTGTACCTCAACTGAAGGACAGACTTTAATTAGGGATTTTGGGAAGGATAAATATGGCGAGCCGCTGTTTTTCCCTAATTCTCCTGCCGGGAGAAACCTGTCTAAATAAAATCTTAACTTGACGGCTGATTATATAATAGTAGGAGGTAAATCATGAAAAGTAGAGCGAAATATTTAGTAACTGCGGCTTTACTGGCGCTACTGGCATCCCTTGTCCTGGCCGGCTGTAGCCCTGCGCCCCAGGAAGAGCAAAACAAAGAGATCATCCTGGCCACTACCACCAGCACCCAGGATAGCGGACTTTTAGATTATATATTGCCCAAATTTGAGGAAAAAACAGGGTATACGGTAAAGCCGATTGCTGTTGGCACCGGCGCGGCCCTGGCGATGGGGGAAAAAGGTGAGGCTGACGTCCTCTTAGTTCATGCCCCCGCGGATGAAAAGAAACTTGTCGACAGCGGCGCAGCTATTAATTACCAGCTGGTGATGCACAATGACTTTATCGTGATTGGCCCTACTGCTGACCCGGCGAATGTAAAAGGTAGCCAGGCCGTGGATGCCTTCAAAAAAATAGCAACTGCCAAAGCCATCTTCGTTTCCCGTGGGGATGAGTCGGGTACGCATAAAAAAGAAAAAGAAATATGGAAAACTGCAGGAATTACTCCCGAGGGAGATTGGTACCACCAAAGCGGTACCGGGATGGGCGCAACTATTAATATAGCCAATGAAAAGCTAGGCTACACCCTGTCCGACAGGGCTACCTACCTGGCCCAGAAAAAGAATATCAAGATGGAGATATTATCAGAAGGTGACAAGTCCCTTCTTAATGTTTACCACGTAATGCAGGTGAACCCGGACAAATTCACCAAGGTGAACGAAGCAGGCGGTAAAGCTCTTGTTGAATTCATGGTGGCTCCAGACACCCAGAAGCTAATCGAGGAATTTGGCAAGGATAAGTATGGTGAGCCGTTGTTTTTCCCTGACGCCGGTAAAAGTGAAGAAGACTTAGGCAAGTAGGGAGGCAAGGCGACATAAGCATGCCGCCATAAGTGTTATAAAAAGAGGTTGCGATGACAGATAAAGTTACAGATAAAGTTATTGAAGGAAAAAATATAGCACTGACTATAGGGCGGCAAAATATTTTGGACATTGATTATTTTTCCGTCAGGCAAGGGGAAACGGTGGCCTTGCTTGGCCCCAATGGATCCGGCAAGAGCACCTTGCTAAAGGTTTTAATGCTGTTGCAGCGCCCCTCTGCCGGCGAACTGTTTTTCAAGGGGGAAAAAGTGGACTGGAACAGGCCGCTTATTTACCGCCGGCGCATGGCTATGGTTTTTCAGGAACCTCTGTTGCTGGATACCAGCGTCTACAAAAACGTAGAGGCCGGCTTGAAGATAAGAGGCGTTAGCAAGAATCTAATCCCCCACATAGTCACAACTTGGTTAATAAGGTTGGGCATTGACCATCTGGCCAGGCGCCCGGTGCGCTTTTTGTCCGGCGGGGAGTCCCAGCGGGTTAGTATCGCCCGCGCGCTAGCGCTGGAGCCGGAGGTGCTTTTTTTGGACGAGCCTTTTTCGGCCCTGGACGCCCCCACCCGGGTGGCGCTGACCGTGGAACTGGCGGGAATTATTAAGGACACGGGCATTACCGACGTTTTTGTCACCCACGATTACAGTGAAATTACCATCATGGCCGAAACTGTGACGGTTTTAGACCGTGGCCGGGTGGTGCAATGCGCCTTTGCCCGGGAGGTCATGGCCAGGCCGGCGAACCGCACGGTAGCCTCGCTGGTCGGTGTCGAAAACGCCATACCCGGCCTGGTTGTAGACAGATCTGGCTGTGGACTCACCGTGCAGGCCGGCCCGCACCTACTGCAGGCGCCCGCCGTAACAGATCTAACCAGTGAAAAAGTATATATTTTACTGAGACCAGATGAAGTTAAAGTATCGTCTGGTACCAGCGCCGGAGACAACACAATTAGGGGAACGATCAGTGAACTGTTGCCGCAAGGCTACCAATTTAAGGCAGTGGTAGACTGCGGGTTTTCCCTAAAGGTGATCTTGAGCCCAGACCAGGTGATCGACGGAGGAGTAACCAAAGGCAGCGAAGTGTTTGTAAGCTTTAGTGCCGGTAAGCTGCATTTGATTGACCGTGTTTGAAACAGTAATAGGTAAGACAAAAACAACTTTCAAATTGAGCAGTTGATGTGAATCCCTATTTCCATTATTTATTAAATTAGCAGGGCTTTGACCACGCCTTATTCAATCAACTGGGTAGCTTACACAACGATTGAACTGGCGAATTTCGCCAGTTCAATCATTAATCAGTACTCCCTTCCAAACTCAGAACTTTAAAATCTTCCTTTTTTGCAACTCCTGTACGGCCAGCCCGGCCACAAATCCCGCACCTATATTCCAAATGGAAAAACCGGCTGTCACCATAAAAGTAAAATAACAGGTTTTCTCTTTTTCTATATCCCTGGTAGAGACCGCCAGTTCTAGGCCGGCGATAAATAAGATTACCCCTAATATTGAAGCGGGAAATATCTTAAAGATCAAAACAACTGAATTGCTAAAGAAAAGGGCAGTAACTAGCAATAGTGTCCCCAGGATGATCAGCGCCCCACCGGTCCGGGCGCCGAAGCGGATATGGCCCGCCATGCCGCCTGCACCGTGACAGACGGGGATCCCACCGAATAATGGAGAGACCAAGTTTAGCAAGCCAAGCGAGGTGGCTATTTTTTTTTCTGTTACAGGGCGCTCCGGAAATAATCGATTATTTTCCTCAACTGTAGCGATTACAGAGTTGCCCAAAGTTAGCGGTGCCTGGGGGATGCCCAAAATAAGAGCACCCGTGATGAATTCAGTCCAGGTAATCTGTCCCAGGGTAAAATTCGGCAGACTTAAATGCCAGCGGATTGCGGATAACTCATGACCTAGACCCGGGTCCCGCAGCAGAGCTATGGTCACCCCGAAGATGACTAAGATGAACATTACCGGAAAACGCTTATTGTTTAGCAGGGTAAAAGCGATGACCAGTGCGATTACAGCTAAAATAAAATCCGGCCGCATCATCCGGATGCCCTCCATCATAAACAATAAGCCCAGCCCCATGACAATTCCCTTGCTTACAGGCTTGGTGATTATTTTGGAAATGATTTTTAAAGTACCGGTCAGCCCTAAAGCCAGCCAGAGCAGTCCGGTAAAAATGCCTGCGCCCCAAACCATGCCGGGAGTAATTGTTGCCGCCTGGGCAATGGCAGCCCCGCCAATGGCTTTCATAGGCTGAACCGATATCGGTGTTCGGTAATATAATCCTGATCCGATCATTAACATACCGAACATAAACAGTACGCCCTGGGGGTCCATATGCATGATCGTGATATAACCCGTGACAAAAGGAATAAGTGTACCCAGATCGCCAAAAGCGCCCGCCCATTCAAAACGATCAAAACGGTTGCCAAGGAGGTGGGCTTGATTAGTATTAGATTTTGTTTCTGATGTGACTAGCATTTATTAATCAACTCATTTAATAGTAGAATAATTGACTAAGTACTATGATTATACATTTACCGCCTGTCTTTGCCATAAATATTTATAAATATTTTTAGAAAAAATACTTCCACTTTCGTCCTGATAGCCGACAAGATGAACAATATTTATAAAAGATATGTTCAAATGGCATCAACCAGCAAGTGTATAAATGACTGCTATAAATACCATATTATATAAAAAAGGGGGGCTTGACTATGGAATTGAGTGCACGAAATCAATTAAAGGGGCGAATTAAAGATATCAAGTCAAATGACGTCAATGCCGAGGTAATCATTGATGTAGGCGGTCAGGAAATGTGTTCAACCATTACCACCGGATCAATTCAAAGGTTAGGTTTAAAAGTGGGTGATGAGGTTGCCGCTCTTGTGAAAGCAAGTTCGGTGATGATCATGAAGTGATTAAGAAGCCCGACATTACATATAATGTAATGTCGGGCTTCTTACCTTATTTAGAGATTAATTTTCTTTAATTAGAGGAATTTTAGTATTTATGTAGAAACAAGAATCTAAACCAAAGTATAGTAAAATTCCTAAACGGCCAGCCTAAGCTATAGGTATGGTTGCCCGTTCGCTAGGGTACTCCGGGAAACTGGTGCGCCTCCCATTGTGGAAAGGAGTTTTGGCTTTATAATTGTGATGTAAAGCTTTGACCCTGGCTGCGACTGGGGCAAAGCTTTTTTATATATTATTCTCTCCGAGCCTTGCAGCCTATAGTGGTTGCCGGCCGTTAGGGTACATGGGGAAAACCGGTGTGCCTTCCAAAGTGAAAAGGTGAGTAGGAATTGGCGACAATGCCGGGCTGGCTTGCATTTTCACAAAGCTTACCTGGCATTAGATTTGAAAGAGGCAAATGAAGGATAGCCAATGCTACACAAAATGCTTGATAAGTTTTCCGTTTTCGATTTAATAATCATCGCGATGATTTCAGCCCTGGGCGTGGCCAGTAAACCGCTTATAGTACCTCTTTGCCATATTATCACCGGGCCGCTGTTGATTCCCGGCGGGGTGGTGGCAGGTGGTTTTTACATGTTGTGGCTTGTCCTCGGGGCGGGAATTGTAAGTAAAACGGGAGCAGCCATTATGATTGGGGTTGTGCAGGCGTTAATGGTCTTCGGTTCGGGGATTTTTGGCTCGCACGGGGCGATGACTCTGCTTAGCTACACCTTACCCGGTCTTGCTGTTGATCTGCTGCTTTACCTGATGGGACATAATGTATGCTGTCTGCTTTGTGCTTTTCTGGCAGGTCTTGTTGCCAATATCTCAGGCTCGGCCTTAGTAAATATAATTTATTTCCGGCTGCCTTTTGTACCCTTGGTACTTGCTTTAACGGTGGCAGCTTTATCTGGTGGACTGGGTGGTATTATCGCTTATAAAGTATTGCAACTGGTTAATAAGCATAAGGGCTGGGGGAGTGGTTATTTTGGCGATTAAAAGGCAGTGATTTTAATTTGGCCAGCTGACAAATATAGCTGGAAATCCATTATATTATTACAGGCTGACAAGCAGAACGTGGACAAACTAGCAATGGAAGAGGGCTTCCTATTTGTAACAATTATTTAGTTGCGGAGTGGTTGTACTTCCCTATCCTATGAGGATTATGCTGGAAAAACCCAAATTGTAAACACTTTTTGATTCTCAAAGAGCGATTGATAATTTTGTTAGAAGTGCTCATCCCTTAATTTATGGGGCTTGGGACTCTCGAATTAAAGCTAGGTTAATTTTAGACGAGGAGTGTATTCAATGCGGATACGAAGCAAATGGGTCTTTAATACCTTAATGACCTTTTTCAGCGTGCTACTGCTAGTCGGTTCGGTTACCTTGCTCGCACCCACGGCCGCCCTGGCTATCGGGGACGACTTGATAATATCGGGACCCGGGTTGAATAGCACTGACCCTGTAACCATTACCCAAGACCAACTCCGGGGTAATCAGACATTATTAGACGGGACTACTTTACAGCAACAAGATGTAATCTACAGCACTATCAACACCTGGCCCACCAAGAGCTGGTACAGGGGGCAGGGCGTTAAGCTGACCGACCTGCTTGAGGCAGCCGGGGGAATCAAACCGGAGGCTACACAGATTAAATTTACCTCTAGAGATGGTTTTTCAGCGACCTTTACGGTGGATGAAATATTAAAAGCTCCCCGGTATCGTTTCCCTAACTTCATGAGCACCGGCCTACCCGGCCATCTCCCCGGTGACCCGTCGGGTAAAGAATTAGTAGATACCATCATCGCTTACAGGAGCTTCTATGCCCAAAGTTATGATGATATCCTGGATGTGGAAAACTTTAACCGCTCGGATGCCAATCATCTGCTGTATGGTCAGCGGGCGGTAACCCAGCAGACCAATGCCAGGTTCGCCAAATATGTAAAACAAATCGAGGTGCTTACCGATCCTGCGGCCAAATGGGACAATCCCACGATTACTCCGGCGCCTGGTGTGGTACCCGCAGGGACTATGGTTGAAATGCACAGTCCCTTCGACGATGAAGATAAGGTTCACTATACCCTGGACGACAGCGTTCCGACCATAGAAAGCCCCATGTACAACTGGATTGCCAAACGGTGGTGGTCTTCAAGATCAGAAGAATTGGACGAAATTAACCACAAAATCGGTCCTATTAATAGCGACACCATCATCAAAGCCGTTGTCATCGGTCCCGGCCGGTTGGACAGCGACATAGTAACTTTTTCCTACCAGGTACCTGACCCTCCTGCTTTGACAGCTGATGTTTCAGATAATATAGTAGGGCAGCCGGTGGAGCTCACCTTTACAGACGATGCGGACTGGCGGGCGGCCATCACTAGCGTGAGCGTAGACGGCGCAGATCTGGTTGACGGTGAATATACGATTTCTGATGGTAAGATTACCATATCCGCAGATGTATTTACTGAAGCTAAAGATTACACTGTTGTAGTTAAGGCAACCGGGTACGAGGATGCTTGTGTGATGCAGACCATAAGATCAGGATTGCATGCTCCTCCGTCGTTGACGGTTGATGCCCTGGACAACGTAGTGGGGCAGCCGGTGGAGCTTACCTATACTGATGATGCGGCCTGGCGGGCGGCCATCACCGGCGTGAGCGTGGACGGCACGGACCTGATTGACGGCGAATATACGATTTCTGATGGTAAGATTACCATTGCCGCAGATGTATTTACAGAAGCTAAAGATTACACTGTAGTGGTTAAGGCAACCGGGTACGATGACGTCAGTGTAACGCAGACAATAAGATCAGGATTGCATACTCCCCCGTCGTTGACGGTTGATGCCCTGGACAATGTAGTGGGGCAGCCAGTGGAGTTTACCTTTAGCGATGATGCGGCCTGGCGTGCGGCCATCACCGGCGTGAGCGTGGACGGCACGGACCTGGTTGACGGCAAATATACGATTTCTGATGGTAAGATTACCATTGCCGCAGATGTATTTACAGAAGCTAAAGATTACACTGTTGTGGTTAAGGCAACCGGGTATGATGAAGCCTGTGTGACGCAGACAATTAAGGATAAGACGGGTAATGGCGGCGGTCCAGTCGATCCTGACGAAAAGGTGATCCTGACAATCACAGGGGACGGGGTGCAGACTGAAAAGACATATACGTTGACCCAACTGCAGGCAATGAAGCAATATCAGCTGGATTACACCGCAATCAACACCTGGCCCAGCAAGAAATGGTATGTAGGGAAAGGTGTTAGCTTGAGAGAACTGCTCAATGAGGCAGGGATGAAAAGCAGCGCCAGGCTGATTACATTTACTGCACGCGACGGCTTCAAAAGGACTCTTACGGTACAGGAGTTGCTTAACGACAGCAGGTATCGTTTTCCTAACTTTATGGGTGGTGGCTCACATGATGGTGACGGGCATGTACCCGGTTCTTCCGCAGGCAAGGAAAAGGTAGAGCCTATACTCGGACTGGAAAGCGCTGAAGGAACGCGCGATCCCAGCTATATGAACAGCCTGAATGCCATCCTGCTGATGCTGGGGCAGCGGGCTGTCACCGAACAGACTGGTGAATTGTTTGTTAAGAATCTAATAGAAATTGAGGTTTCGACCGAAGCGCCGGACAAGTGGGATAAGCCGGAAGCGGAGCCGGACAGCGGCGAGGTAGCCCCGGGGACGCTGGTAAAACTGAGCAGTGTGTACAACGATGCTGATAAAATCTATTACACAACGGATGGCAGCAATCCGACCATGGACAGTCCGATGTATAACTGGATTGCTAGCCGGTGGTGGTCGGCGCGGGCGGATGTTCTGGATAGCATCAATCACCCGATTGAAATTACCAAGGACACCACTATTAAAGCCAAAGTAATCGGTCCTGGGCGAAGAGACAGCGAGGTCGTTACCTTTACCTACAAAGTGAAGGAAGACCCGATTGAAAGCAGTAAGGTTTCATCCAGTCAAGGAGGCAAAGTGGAGCACGGCGAAGCCGTCATTGAAATACCGTCTGGAGCGCTGAAAAAAGCTAATGCAGAGCTCGGCATTCAAAAAGTAACCAACCCGCCTGCCGTACCTTCAGGTTTTAAACTGTTGAGCAGCGTTTATGAGTTCATTGTGGACGGCGAGAAGAGCTACAGCTTTGCCAAGAGCGTGACCATCAAGCTAAGCTTCGATCCCAACGCTGTAGATGAGGGTGAGACTCCGTCCATCTACTACTATGACGAAAATCTGGAACACTGGGTGAACATCGGAGGTGAAGTATCCGGTAATACCGTTACAGTCCAGGTTGAGCACTTCACCAAGTTTGCCGTCATGGTCGCCGGCAAGCCCGAAATCGCGACCGGACTAATCACGCCCGGTGAAGGCGGTACCGTAAGTCTTGGCGGTGAAGCTGTCATAGAAATACCTTCCGGTGCGCTGACTGGAACCGGTGCGGTAGAGGTGAAAATTGAGAAAGTTACCGCCCCGCCCGCCGTGCCTGCAGGGTTCAAGCTGGTCGGCAGTGTGTATGAGTTTAGTGTGGACGGCAAAAGCAACTATAGTTTTGCCAATGATGTAACCATCAAGCTCAGCTACGATTCCGGTACTATAAACGGGAACGAGACTCCGGTCGTATACTATTACGATGAAGAACTGGTTGAGTGGGTAAACCTCGGAGGTGAAGTATCCGGCAATATAATATCAGTTCAGGTGGACCACTTTACCAAGTTTGCCGTAATGGTCGCTGTTAAAGAACCAATTCTGACAGACATAGACGATCACTGGGCTATGGACAACATCAACAAGCTGGTTAGCATGGGGTGCATCAACGGTTATCCCGACGGTACTTTTAAGCCTGACCATCCCATTACCAGGGCTGAATTTGCAACTATACTGGTAAAAGCTTTCCAGTTTGAGAACAAGGGCGGCATAGTTTTTGCCGATACCGCTGGGCACTGGGCCAGGGATTATATTGCCATGGCTTCGGCCAACGGGGTAGTAACCGGTTATGACGACGATACTTTTGGTCCGGATGATCTGATTACCCGCGAACAGATGGCCGTGATGATCGTCAGGGCCGCAAAATTAGCCTCGGAGGCAGGCGAGACCAGTTTTACTGACAGCGATAATATTTCTCACTGGGCTAAAGATTCCATTGCTATTGCGACGGGGAACGGAATCATGAAAGGATATCCTGACCACACAGTACGGCCTCAGGACAACGCTACCAGGGCAGAGGCGGTGACGGTCATTATTAATGCCTTGGAGATTAGTTTGTTGAATAGTCAATAACACTCATCATGGCTTACCAATGCAGTTAGCGGTAGAGAGGACCAGCGGTCTAAATCATGCATGGGGAGTGTCAGATGCTGTTTGCTCTCAGAACATCACCGGTATAGGAGACATATCATAAGCGTAAAAGGGATGATACTCCATAGGCAGAAAGGGGACACATCATGAGTGTAAAGGGGATACACCATGGGCAAAAAGACGACATAACTCATATAGGGGATTGTCGCCGGACAAATACTCCCGATCGGATGTCGCCGGTGGCATACATACACTTGAATAAGCGATATTACCTGCTCTTGGTGAACACCCTAGTTATTTTGCTGTTTGCTGCTTTGCTTAATATGACAGCAGCCGGGCTGGCCCTGGCCGATCCGTCTAACTCGGTAGAAATCACCGGTGAGGGAGTGACGACTCCAGTGACGTTAACCCGTGCTCAACTAGAGGAAATGGAACATTACGAGCATGTGTACAGTGTGATAAACACCTGGCCCACCAAGAAATGGTATGTAGCTAAAGGAGTAAAACTAAGGGACCTGTTTGATCTGGCGGGGCTTAAAGAAGATGCCACACTGGTTAAATTCACATCAAACGACGGCTTCGAAGTGACACTTACGGTGCAGCAGCTTTTAAGAGACAAGCGATATTATTTTCCACGTTTAATGGATAATCACCCCAGTGACGGGAGCATTCCCGGATCTCCGGCGGATGCAATAGAAGTAGAACCAATTCTTGCCCTGGTCAGTGTTGAGGACAGTAATGATCCCAGCCAAATGATTGATAGAGACTCTTTGCTTCTGGTGGTCGGGCAGCGGGTGGTTACCGAGCAAACGAACCCCTTATTTTTAAAATATGTAAATAAAATAGAGATCCTCACCACTCCTCCACAAAAATGGGATAATCCCAAGGCCGATATGGAAAGTGGGGAAGTACCCGCAGGGTCTATGATAAAACTGAGCAGCAAGCGTAATGACATGGATAAGATCCATTACACCACGGACGGTAGTATCCCCACTATAAACAGCCCGGTGTTTAACTGGAGCGCCAGCAGGTGGTGGCCGCTGCGGTCGGATTTGGACAGTGTCAACCAGCCGATACAGATTAACGAGGATACCGTGATTAGAGCTATCACCATTGGTCCAGGTAAGCTGGACAGCGACGTCGTTACCTTTACCTACAAAGCTGATTATACCGGCAGAGCGGCCGAGCGGTTGAGTCAACCGGGCGGGCCACCCACCGTGGTTACCTTGGACCAGAACTCAATCAACCTCAAAATCGGCAGCTCGTACGAGCTGGTAGCTACTGTCGGCCCGGGTAATGCCATAGACAAGAGCGTGACCTGGAGTTCCAGTGACACCAGTGTGGCTACGGTGGATAACAACGGTCTGGTGACGGTGATCGGGCCCGGTACGGCCGTCATCACGGTAAGAACAGTCATCGGAAACCTGACTGCCACCTGCGTGGTAAATAGTCCGGACCAGGACAGCAGTGGCTTGATCGCTGAACCTGCCGACGCCGTTCCGCAGGATAAAGCGCAGGAAGAGCCGGTGGAGCCGCTAGAGCCGGTACCCGGTGAGCCAACCCTGCCGGAAACGGAGCCGGCTACCGCTGCTCTAAATAATGCCGGTGCGGTGCTGGAGCTTTCAGTGCAGGAAACGTCTCCAGAGTTAGAGGAACCTCCCAAGCCGGAGATGCCTTCAGAATTTGAGGAGTCTCCCGAACAGGAGGAGCTGGTTGAAAACGGACGGTACCTGGTGGAAAAGGAGGTGGTAACGGCTGCTTCAATAACTGCCGATGTTTCTTCGGAGCAGACGGCCAGCCAACCGGCTCAAGTATTTGAGATGACGGTCGATGCCGGACCAACACAGCTGCATTTGGCGCAGAATAATCTGGATATTTACACGGCAGGGGTAGGTCTTTTCCTGTTTATTTTCGGTGGAAGTAGAAGGTATATAGAATACGTGAGGGAGGTCACAAGGTGATAGTTTCTATGTTGGCGCCGCTTAGAGAGACAATGCATACTATTTCGTCCGGTTTATTGATGCCTACTATTGCCATCCTGCTATTATTATTGGCAGTGTCGGTGATTGAGTTGGGCGGACTGCTGGTGGAGGCCCTCACTGAGCGGCGCAAGATGAAGATCAGCGTGCCGGACCTGGTTGAATCCTTCCAGGGTAAGAAGGCCGGGGAGATTATGGCTGAAATTGAGAAAAGCGGTCTGTTCCGGCGCCAGAAAGCAGCCCTCGGTGAGCTGATCAAGCACAGCAGTTTACCTGCTGCCTCCTTACAGGCCCTGGCCCGCCGGTTGCTTGCCGGTGAGGATCTGCATTATGCCAGGATCACTACCAGGACTGACTTGGTAGCAAGACTGGGACCCATGTTAGGGCTGATGGCTACGTTGATCCCGCTGGGACCGGGTATGATTGCCCTGGGTCAGGGTGATACCAAGACCCTGGCCGAATCTCTGCTTACTGCCTTTGACGCTACGGTAGCCGGTCTGGCTGCAGCCGGCATTGCCTTTGCCATCTCCCGGCTGCGTAAAAGGTGGTATGAGGATTACTTGAATTCCTTGGAGGCCTTGATGGAAAGCTTATTGGAGGTGTTTGACCGTGGGCGGCGGACTGAGGAGCATTAGGCGCAGGTTGTCTGAAGAGGTCAATCCACTTGATGGCGCGATTAATATCGTGGATGCCATGCTGGTATTTGCCTGCGGGCTGATGCTCTCTCTGGTGATGCACTGGAATGTCGACCTGGGCCAGATAGGAGAGCGCGTCAACCTGAATCGTGGCCAGGAAGTGACCCAGACGCCGGAAATAAGGGAAGACTTGATTGAAACTCAGGGAGAGGGCAAGCTTTACGAAAGGATGGGCACGGTTTATAAAGACCCTGACACAGGGCAGCTGTTCATGCTAACCAGTGAGTAGAACAGTATAATGGTCTAACCGGCCAGTGATTATGCTTATATATTACGTATATATGGCAGCTACACTTTATGGAAAGGAGATTATTAAAATGATAGTACAAAGGGAAAGGGACACTTCTTTAAAAATGTGTCTGCACTCAAAAAAATGGTTATCCGGTATATTGCTAACCGTCCTGGGTCTACTGTTTTTGGGTATGGCAAGCTTGACCACGCCTGCAGTTGCCCTTGCCGCTGACCCGGATACCCTTGAAATCACGGGGGATGGTGTAACTACACCCTTGACCTTAACCAGAGCCCAACTGGAAGCAATGCCACAATATCAGCATGTTTACAGCGCCATTAATACTTGGCCTACCAAGAAATGGTATGTTGGTAAGGGAGTTAAGCTAAGGGACTTATTTGATAAAGCCGGGATGCGCGAGGACGCCAAGCTGATTAGGATAACTTCGCGCGACGGGTATGTAGTGAACCTGACCGTGCAGGAGTTATTAAGGGACAAACGCTATTATTTCCCGGAACTAAAAGGTGTTGTCGCCAAAGATGGTGACGGGCATCTTCCGGGCTCTCCAGCAAAAGCGCAAGAGGTAGAACCGATGCTTGCCCTGGTCAGTGTGGAGGGCAGTAACAACCCCGATTATATGAACGATTTGAATTCGCTGCTGCTGATGCTGGGACAAAGGGCAGTAACCGAACAAAACGGTAATTTATTTAGTAAGTATGTTAATAAGATTGAGGTGCTCACAACAGAGCCGGAAAAATGGGACAGCCCGCAGGCAAATCCGGAAAGCGGTATCATACCCGCCGGGTCTATGGTGGCACTGAGTAATGCCCACATGGATGACGATAAGATTTATTACACTACCGACGGCAGCACCCCGACTATTAACAGCCCGATGTATAACTGGATTGCCAAACGCTGGTGGTCGTCAAGAGCAGATGATTTAGGCAAGATTAATCACCCGATCGGCCCGATTAATGAAAATACGACCATCAAGGCCATAACCATTGGCCCAGGTAAGTATAACAGCGATGTGGTCACCTTTACCTATCAGGTTGAAGGGGCTGATCCGGCAGACGAAACGGAAATAACCACACCCAGCGACCCTTCTTTAAATGACGTTGCCGGCCACTGGGCTCTGGAAAACATTAATCAGCTTGTAAACCTGGGTTGCATCAGCGGTTACCCTGACGGCAGCTTCAAACCTAACAGTACTATTACCAGGGCCGAGTATGCCACGGTGCTGGTGAAGGCGTTCAAGCTGCAGAACAATGGCGGGAAGATCTTTAACGATACCGTGGCGCACTGGGCCAAAGACTCCATTGCCGCGGCAGCGGCAAATGGCCTGGTCGATGGTTATGCTGACGGTACTTTTGGCCCGGACGACCTGATTACCCGCGAACAGATGGCCGTGATGATCGTCAGGGCGGCCAAACTAGCTCCGGCAGCTGAAGAACCCCAGTTTGCCGACAGCGGCGATATATCCGTGTGGGCCCGGGAGGCCATTGTCACTGCCACCCAAAACGGGATTATGAAAGGGTATTCGGATAACACCGTCAAGCCCGCGGGCAGCGCGACTAGGGCTGAAGCGGTAACGGTTATTATCAATGCGTTAAATAAATAGAAGATAATTTAAATAATGTCCGGCCCGGCTGGCGCCGGCACCAGCTTACAGCCTTTATGCCAAGATAAATGATAGTTCCAGGATAAGCGAAGGGATGGCCCAATGAATCTAAAAAGTTTTTTTTCTAAAAACAATTACCTGCTTATTAGCCTGGTGATCATATTTTGCGTTTTCTTGACTGCTGCCTGTAATGACAGAGCGGTGCAGGAGCAGGACAGTAGCCAAAATAGTGAACAGTCGGTTTTGGTTACCGGCAACGGTGTGCGGCAAGAAATCCGGATGAATCTGGAAGAGATGCTGCAGTTGCCCGGCGCCCGCTTTGAGCACGTTTATTCCACCGTAAACAACTGGCCAACCAGGAAGAAGTATGCGGTGAAGGGCGTTAAGTTGGCAACAGTGCTGCAAGCCGCAGGGATCAAAGACGAAGCGCAGTGCATTACTGTTAAGGGTAAAGACGATTTCGAGTGGTCCTTTACCCGGGAGCAGTTACTGGATACCCCGAGATTTTATTATCCTGAAGTAATATCTGGAGATCCGTCCGGCGCCGAGCCGGTTGAACCGGTTATCGCCTACGAGTACATGGAAAATAGTGATGATCTGAGTGAAGCCAGGGCGGACGACTTATGCCTGATCGTGCCACAGGCGTATGTCCATGAGCAAACCAACCACACCTTTGTCAAGGGTGTCAGGGAGATCATGGTGACTGTGGAAGACCCGGGAAAATGGGCGCCAGCTACTGTTTTCCCCCAGGCAGGGAAAATTACCAGGGGTGATACGGTAAAACTGCAGCATCAGGAAATCGGCAAGGTAAAAATGTATTATACTCTGGACGGCTCAACGCCGAGCGAAAACAGCACTCTTTATAATCCCAGCACCTATCAGCCTGAGTTGAACAAGCCCATCAGGATAGATGGAGGTACGACGATCAAGGTTTTCGTGCAGGGTTTCGGCAAGTATGACAGCGACATAGCCGAGTTTCGCTACCAAATTGAATGAATAAACGTGAGCCCGGTAAAAGCCGGTGCCAAACCGGCTTTTACCGGGGCAAGCGGTATAACCTGTCAAATCTAACAAGGAGGGTGCTTGAGTTTGCGAAGAAGCGGCAAGAGTATATCTCTTTATCTTGTTTTATGCATGATTTGTTTTGCCCTGGCCGGATGTGACCGGCAGGAAGTTGCCGGCGCTCCTAATGCAGAATATGAAGCGCAAAAGATTATCGTTGAAGGCGATATAGAAAACCCCCGGGAAATCACCGTGGGAGAAATGCGTTCTCTTCCTCAAAAAAAACTGGACGCCAGTCTCACCCGTACCACCGGGCTCCTGGAAGAGTTTAAAGCAACCGGCCCTACCGTTAAGGATGTCCTGGAGCACATGGGCATCAACTATAAAGATTATAAGGGCATCGGTTTTACCGGAAGGGACAATTATTATTGCCTGGTGACGCCGGAGATTATAGCCGAACGGGAGCTGATCCTGGCTTTAACCGTGGACGGGCAAAACGAACTACCGGACGAACTGAGGCCTGCGCGGCTATGCGTGCAGGGGGAGTTTGGCCCCTATTGGGTGAAGATGGTCGACAGGATTGTTTTGTACAAGGAGATCCCAGAGAAAGACATTACTTCCGTATGGGTCTTTAAAAACCTGGCGGAAGGGATTGAACCGTACCAGTATGAGTATTACGGCAGTAAAGACGACGCCATTGAATTGGCGCAGATCTTTTCCCGCTTTGACAATGTTGACAGCAAGGCCTTCTTCACGATGAAATCATCTGATGGCTTTAAGAAAAATGAAGCGATAAACATGGTCAGCCAGCGCTATTACATTAAAGTTTCCGGTGAGGACGCGCCGATGAACATGGCGCCGAATATAAAACTGGGTATGAACGTCATGCATATTGCCTGGTTTTCCACCAATGCCGATGCGGCAATTTTTCCGGAAGAAATAATTGAATTAACCGGGGAGCGGCAAGTTGGCGCGCACAAGGGCATTTCTTTAAGTGCCATGCTGGAGGAAATCGGATTGACGGATATTGAGAATAAACAGTTTGAGGTGGTCGGTACAGATGGCAATAGTGTTCGGGTAAGCGGCCAGGAGCTGGATAAAGGTATTCTGCTCATCAAAGAGGACGGCTCGTATCCGGTAGTCTGGCATGAGGGAGAAGGGCTGAAACCCATTGATAACTTGATGCGCCTGCGCCAGCGGTAAGAGGGGAGAATGACAGTGCCAGGGATGCATAAGCTGCTTAAAAAAACAGGTCTGATCGCGGTTTGGCTGGCCGCATGCTTAAGCCTTTTGACCGGGTGTCAAGGCCAAAAGGGTGATAAGCCCCCGGATGTAACCCGTAGTGAGCCGGGCGTATTGATAATCACTGGTAACGGTGTGGATCAGGAATGCAGGTTCACCACCGAGGAGCTAAAAAGTATGGAGGAGGCTTTGGCTGGCGCCTGCTACTCAGCCTTGAACAACTGGCCGGCAAAAAAATTCATTGTCGGTAAGGGCATAAAGCTTACCCATCTGCTGCAAAAAGCCGGAATAAAAGAAGATGCGCAGACGATCACCGTCCGGGCGGCAGACGGTTATAGCGCTAGATTTACCATGGAGCAGCTGGAGGAAAAGCGTTTTTGCTTTCCAAACTTGATCGAAGACAGTCCGGCGGAGGCTGTGGAAGTACCTATGATTTTGGCCTGGGAGTATCAGGAGGATACTACCGATTTGAGCAAGGCCGCCAGTGGTAAATTGCGTCTGATTTTTGGCCAAACCAGATTGAACGAAGTGGTTACGGCCGCCTTCGTTAAAGATGTAGCAGTCATCGAAGTATCAACAGCGCCGCCTGGTCAATGGAGTGTGGTCTGGGCTGAACCGGCTCCGGGGAAGGTGAAGCAGGGAACAGAGGTCATTTTAAGTCATCCCGAGCAGGACCTGGTCAAGATCCATTACACCGTTGACGGGAGTGACCCGGATAGAGAAAGCACGGTATATAACCCTAGCACCACCTACTTCCGGCCTGAACTGAACAAGCCGATCCCGGTTGATAAACCAGTTACCATCAAAGCCATTGCCATTGGTTTCGGGAAACACAGCAGCCAGGTGGCAACTTTTAAATACGATGTAGAAGAAAATTGAGAATGTCACCAATAGTAGAGTTCCCTAATGAAGATAACAGCATCCGGCGAAACGATGATGCGAAACCTTGGTATCAGATGGGAGTTGGGAAAATGTGCAAAATAAACACGTAGTCTGGATGCTTGCCGCAGCTATCCTCGTTGTTTTCGTGGTCTGGTACTTTACTGATAATAAAATGACCGCTCCCCAAAAGGAAGCTCTACAGGAGTTACTCCAAAGCGAGCAAGAAATCGCTGACGAAGCTATTGAAGGTATTGAACTGCCGGCAGAAATCAAGGAAAAGTTTCCAGCAGTGAAGAAGGGTTTCGTAATAAACTGCGGTGAACAGAAATATTACGCTTTTTTATCAAGCCCGCTAGGTTACCGGAGTGCCATTGATCTTTTTATTGTTGTTGATGGTCATAAAAACGAGATGCTGGGAACCAGGGTATTGCAGCATGGTGAGACGCCTTTATATGGAGGAGATAGCCTTACCAAAGCCTGGTTTTTAAACCGGTTTAATAACAAAAGCGTCAGCGCTTATTTAAATAGAGTGGTTCTGGAGCCATCCCAGCCAAATGATATTGTCCAGATAACCTGTGCCACAGTAAGCTCCCAGGCCGTGATCAACGGGGTTAATGCCGCCATGGGGGCCTATCGTGAATTGGTCCTGGGAGAGGAAACGCAACCGGTACCCATGAAAGTAGAAGGGTTTGTTACGGAAATCAAGTAAGGGAAAAACCCGGTTACACCTGGAGGTAGTATTATTGATGGAAAGCAAGGCAGTTGACCAAAAGAAAATCCTCTTTGTGGTGATTGCCCTACTGGTTATTATTATCGCTGTATTTGCTTTTTTGAATCGCAGTAACGAAAACCTGCGGGAAGATCAAATCTTGATTAAGTCCGGCGATACTGTTTTCGGTGTCCTGACGGTTGCTGACCTGCAAAAACTACCGGCGGCGCAAAAGAAAATGGTGGTACAATCCACCAGCGGCATGACCAAACACGAGTTTACCGGTGTATCGCTATTAGATGCCTTAAACAGCATCGATACCGGATTGACGCAAAAATACTCCAGGATTATTACCAAAGGCATCGACAACTACACCTCAGGGGTGGAAATGGATGAAGTCCTGCGGCCGAATAATGTGTTTATAGTGTACGCTGACTATGGGCAACCGTTAAAAACAAAGACCGGTGGGGAGGGAGCTATGCGCATTATTATATACCAGGATGAGTTCGGGCAGCGCTTCACCAATTTCCTTACCAGCCTGGAATTGCAGTAAAATCTGCCAAGACTAAATCACAAAATTAAATTTTTCCGAGCCGCATGACCTAAAGGTGACTATGGTTATCGGCCTACAGGGTATGCCGGGAAACTGCCGTACCTCCCATTGTGGAAAGGAAAAGAAGCTGCTTTGATATTGAAGCTTTGTTCCTTGCTATCAATGGGACAAAGCTTTTTGCTTTATTAACTTATTAGGCGGATTGCAGCACTTAACACTAAATGCCAACTGTCTGTAACCGGATTAACGAGGGGGTGAATAGATTCGTAAAACTCACAGGGATTAGGTCTGGTTACACATCTAGATTAGTTAACCATGAGGGGGGATAATATTTGCGCCAACACCCTGTGCGATAGATCTGGAAGTGGCTAACAAATTAAATTTCTGGTCAAATCTAGTTCCTTTGGGTTAAATGAGAGGAGGTCTGTAATGCACGTTATTTGTAATAAAGGGTTAGGAAGACTAGTGATCACATTCATGATGCTAGGTCTGTTTTTGGGGTTAGGAATTGCTATGATACCAGCAGTTGCTGCTGCAGAAATACCAGTAACCTTAAACTGGGACGGGGCAACGTCACCTGCCCAGGCACAGCTGGAAGCGCAAGATAATTCTGCGACAATTGATGTTCTCTACGATGGGACAGTTGACCTGACTCCGGGCGAGACCTTTAACGTGACCGCCTATAACTCGAATACATCTTATACTGTAAACGAAGCCACACCGCTGGGGGCGCTTCAGGCAGCCGCAATTGCCGGTAACTTCACCTATGACGTCACCGATAAGAACTATGGGGCATCAGGCGCCCTTCTATTGGACAATGTAGGAAGCTACCCTTATGTAAAGGGAGGCAGCAAGTGGTATGCGTATGTTAACGACGTCTATAAAGATGGCTACAACAATCCCGCCGGAGCTCTGAACCTGATTGAGCTTGTTAGCGGAGACCGGGTTGAGTTCTACTATGCTGATGGTATTGCCGAACCGACTGACCTCAATGCTGTTAAGGCTGCGGCAACCGCCGCGGTAAAAACTGTTGCAGCTACAGGTGTTTCACCGACCGACTGGACTCTTCAACTCTCGGGTGCAAAGGACACAACCGTAACCAGGGCTTATTTCGAGTACGGTCTCGCCTGCCCGTCATCAGGTCACCAGGTGAGCTGGACCGACGATGACGGCAATGTTTGGGGAGGCGTGCCGCTCTGGCTGCTCGTAGCCATGATTGATGATGACCCCGATGTTGGCCCTGATCACTTCAACTTTAGCGACGACCTCGCCGCCCAGAACTATGAAGTTAATGTTATCGCCGGCGATGGATGGAAGGCAACCCTTGATAGTGCCGATATCGCCCGCAACGATGGGTATATCGTTGCCAATACACTTAACGGGGAGCCGCTGCCGCTCCAGACTGAAGGGGGAAAAGGCTGCTGGCCGCTCCATCTGAAAGGTTCAGCCATTTTTGGCGGACAGCAGGTAGGCAACATCGTTCGCATCGAGCTGTCAGACCTACCTGAGCCAACCGCAGGATGGACCCTTGAGTTGATCGGAGACGTAGGGGATACCATTACGCAGATGGAGTTTGAAGATGGACTTGCCTGCACTGGCTCAGGCCATTACCAGGAATGGACTGATAATGAAGGTAAAGTCTGGTCAGGCGTGCCCCTGTGGGTGCTCTTGGGCGTAGTGGACGACATTGAGGCAGGCAGCCACTGGACTTTCAATGATGCATTGGCTGCAGAGGGTTATACTGTAAAAGTAGTTGCCGGAGATGGTTTTTCCAAGACCTTTGCCAGTGCCGATGTAGCCGGGAGTAACGATTATATTGTTGCGAATAAATGCAATGGTGCCCCGCTTGACGAGGCTGGGCCACTGCGCCTGGTCGGGGCCGGTGTTGCCAAAGGAGATGGATCCCTCGGGGGTTCTGCTGTCGGCAACATTGTAAGAATTGAAATTCCCGAGCGGCAGACACAAGCGGCTGAGCCGGGCAGCTGGAACCTTACCCTGAACGGCAAGATCAGTGATGTGATTTCCCAGGCCGAGTTTGAGGCCGGTCTTGCCTGCCCCAATTCAGGCCATTTGGTGGAATGGATTGACGGTGACGGCAATGTCTGGTCAGGTATCCCTCTGTGGTTCTTGACCGGCTGGGTAGATGACCGGCAGCCCCACAATTATGACGCCAATCAGGCCATGGCTGGTTATACTGTCCTGGTGAAAGCCGAAGACGGCTACACTAAGGACTTTGCCAGCGCTGATATCGCCAGAAGTGACGACTATATTATTGCAAATAAATGCAACGGTGAGCCGCTGGCTGATTCATGGCCGCTGCGGTTGGTCGGCGCCGGAGTTGCCAAGGATGATGGAACCCTTAGCGGTACCAGTGTTGGAAATATTATCGAGATTGAACTGAATTCTTTTGAAACTGCCCTGCCCATTCCCAAAGTCCGCATCATCAAGTACGCCGAAGATGGCGCCACCATCCTTAATGAGATGACGGTCGATTATCTGTGGATGCAGAGCGAGTTCGACGTGATTGGAGACGGGGAAAAAGTATACCGTTACGAGGGAATCACGAATAACCCGGATGATGTTTGGGGTGCTGATGAGACCTATCCAGGCGGTTTCAAGATAGCTAATACCATTAAAGGTACCCGCATCAAAGATCTATGTGAACGTGTGGGCGGTATGGGGCCAGGCACTGAAATAATCCTTGTTGCCAGGGACGGTTATGAGACCAGGCTTCCTTATTCCTCCATCTATACCGACCCGGCGGTACAAGCACGCCAGGGAGATGCTATTCTAGCCTGGTGGGGTGACGGGGAATACGTACCTAATTATAAAGATGGTATGCGTTTATTCTTTACTCCGGATGACCTTGTCTACAGCCAATGGGATATGCACGAGACGCTTCCGGAAAATTACTGGCATTACTATTTTAGCGATGGTATCCAGTATCCTTCATGTGCCGGCTTAGCAGCAAAGTGGATTACGGAAATCAGGATATACTCCGTGCCCGAGGGGGAATGGACACTGGGGCTCGATGGCCGGGATATCGGCGGGATCAACTATGATATAAGCAAAACCTACTTTGAGCAGGCTCTTGCCTGTCAGTTCGGCGCTGACCACAAGGCCAGCTACATCGATTCCAAAGGACGGGTTTGGGAAGGCATGCCGCTGTGGTTCCTTGTTGGATTCGTCGATGACGCTGACCAGCATTCCGATAATGCCTTTAATGATCAACTGGCTACGGCCGGGTACCAGGTGGTACTTACAGCGGCCGACGGTTATGCTGTTACTATCAACAGCGCGGATATTATCCGGAACAGCGACTACATTATCGCCAATTCGCTGAACGGTGCACCGCTACCTGAATCCGGCAGTGACTGGCCGCTGCGGTTGGTTGGGCCGGCTGTCACCGGGGGAACATCGATTTCACAAATTGCAAGTATCGAGTTGGTAAAATCAGGGCCGGTTGATCCGCCCAATCCGGTCTACACTATTACACCTGAGCCCGATACTGTTTATACTGCAGGGACAACACCGGACGGCATCAATACTATGACCGTTAATGATGGTGTAACAGGGGTTAAATACTTTACGGTTAGCATTACGCCAGTGATTGCTCATAGTGGCAATGAAACGGCGGTCTTTACTCATTTGAGAAACGGCAGTCAGCTTGGGCTTGTCGCCACTAGAGCTGATTTCGACCAGGTTGGTATTGCCCAGGCCGGTTTTAATGTCAAGCCTGGTGATGTAATCAAGGCTTACCTTGTTGATGAGCTAACCAACGCAATTGACCATGCTCCGAAGATTTTTCAATAAATATTACTAGGATTTTTGTAGCATCGTGTTGGTCAATGGGCAGGAAAATGTGTTGGCTAGTTGACTTACGTATACCCTGCTTAGCCATTAAAAATAGTCGGGAAAGGAGATAAAGATGCATAAGAAAAGTAGAAGAATTACAGCAATCCTTGTGGCTTTGTTATTTCTAATTTCCATGCTGCCTGGCATTGCTATTGCAAATCCTGTTAGTCTCACCTTAAGCACAAATAATGTAGAACCAGGAGGGCAGGTTACGGCGTCAGGGCAGGCCGATCCGGAAACGTGGGTTTCCATTAAGGTTTTGGATAGCGATCAGAACATAGCCTTTTTCGACGCTGTGAAATCAGATGCAACTGGCATCTACAGCCTTACCTTTAAAGTACCAGATAAAACCGGAGAGCTTTTGGTGATATCCGGTTACGGCAGTAATGTGGCCAGTAAAAGTCTTGCTGTAAAAAAAGATACCGGTAACAGCGGTGGCGGTGGCGGCGGTAGTTCAACGTCACAGGCAGTTACCTCCACCACTGGTGCAGCGACAGTCAAACCTGCCGCTGGTGGCACAATCGGCCTGGGCAGTGAAGCCACTATTATAGTTCCGGCCGGTGCGCTGACCGGAACCAGTGCAGTTGAAGTAAAAGTACAGAGAATAACCGATCCTCCCGCCGTACCCGCAGGTTTCAAACTGGGTAGTAGCGTATACGAGTTCAGTGTGAGCGGCGAAACCAGCTATAACTTCACCAGGGCTGTAACCATTAAACTCAGCTTTGATTCTGCAGCCTTGAGCCCTGGCGGGACCCCGGCGATCTACTACTACGACGAGCCCAATGGCCAGTGGGTAAACATCGGAGGCGTAGTATCCGGCAACACCATCACAGTGCAGGTTGACCACTTCACCAAATTTGCCGTACTGGTTGCTGGTGAACAGAAAGAGCAGATCACATTGAAAGATATCGTCGGCCACTGGGCTGCTAACAACATTAATCAGTTGGTTACCATTGGTGCGATTAACGGTTATAGCGACGGCAGCTTCAAACCTGACAACAAGATCACCCGGGCCGAGTTTGCCACTGTGCTGGTGAAAGCGTTCCAGCTGACGTCCCAGGACGGTAAGATATTCACGGATACAGCCGGGCACTGGGCCAGGGAATACATTGCGGCGGCAGCAGACAGTGGTGTGGTCAACGGTTATGATGTCAATACCTTCGGGCCGGATGATTTGATTACCAGAGAGCAGATGGCGGTCATGATTGTCAAAGCCGCGAAGTTTGCCCCGGCTGCAGGAGAGCCCCAGTTTGCCGACAGCGGCAGCATTTCCAGCTGGGCTAGAGAGTCCATTGTCACAGCGACACAGAATGGCATCCTGAAAGGGTATCCTGACAACACCATTCAGCCCCTGGGCAGCGCCACCAGGGCGGAGGCTGTGACGGTTATTGTGAATGCACTGAAGCAATAAAAAAATATTTCGGTCGCTTTTTGACAAATATATGCGAATTATTAAAACAGAAAAGACATACAAAGTAAGTATTCTTCCGAGCCAAATAACCTAAGGGAGACTATGGTTATAGGCCTTTCAGGGTACGCTGGAAAACTGACGTGCCTCCCATTGTGGAAAGGAAAGCTAAGCTGCTGTGTTTTAAGAGCTTTGTCCTTTTAACCAATGGGGCAAAGCTTTTTTAAATGTCAACCATTTGCAGCCGGTGGAAATAAGGAGGTGAACAATTGCTCAAACGCGGAGTTAAGTGCAGGATTAAATACCGGCACTTATTGACACCTCGCTTTTTGCAGGTACACTTTCTGTACCAGATACTTCTGGTACGGATGAAGTCTCATCTCCAGCAATGCGGTGGTGTCCAGTTTTCCCAAAGGCCTAATTTAGCAGAAGGCTGTACAAAACATTTGTTAAGTATCTGTTGCAACAGGCCGTGGGGCAAATTTTGAATGTCCGGTTGGACGTAATAAAAAGCGACCCACCAGACGTTTAATTATACCGGCTTATGGTTTGGCGTCTTTCCCCCTTTTAGGTCTAATCAGGAAAAAAGGCTAAAAATCGACTGGAGGGGAAAGTTCTCAGCTCCTTGACCCGCGCTCTAAAGAATTATATTGGTTCATCTAAATAAGAAACAGGAGGAAAACATACCAATTGGATCACGGGGAGGAGCGCTGCGTCGCAAAGAGTGACGAAGAGACTACGACAGATTTATATTAAGGAGGAGATTCAATGAGAATACGAAGTAAATGGGTCTTTAATATCTTGCTGACCGTCTTTAGCGTGTTGCTGCTTGCCGGGTCGATTAGTTTGATCGCGCCCATGGCTGCCCTGGCTGCCGGGGACGACTTAATAATATCGGGGCCCGGGTTGAACAGCACCGAGCCGGTAACCATTACCCAAAACCAACTCCGAAGCATTGATCCATTATCAAACGGGACTACTTTACAACAACAAGATGTAATCTACAGCACTATTAACACCTGGCCCACCAAAAGCTGGTACAGGGGGCAGGGCGTTAAGCTGACCGACCTGCTTGAGGCAGCGGGTGGAATCAAACCGGAGGCCACCCAGATTAGATTCACCTCTAGAGATGGCTTTAAAGCGACCTTTACGGTGGATGAGTTATTGAATGCTCCCCGGTATCGTTTTCCTAACTTCATGAGCAGCGGACAGCCCGGTCATCTCCCCGGTGATCCGTCTGGCAAGGTATTAGTGGATACCATCATTGCACACCAAAGTTTCTCTGCGCAAAGTTATGACGATACCCAGGATCCTGAAAACTTTAGCCGCTCGGACGCCAATCATCTGCTTTACGGGCAGCGGGCGGTAACCCAGCAGACCAATGCCAGGTTCGCCAAATATGTAAAACAAATCGAGGTGCTCACCGATGCTGCGGCCAAATGGGACAATCCCACGGTCACTCCGGAGCCTGGCGTGGTATCAGCGGGGACCCTGGTGGAAATGCACAGTCCCTTCGACGATGAAGATAAGGTTCACTACACCATCGACGGCAGCGACCCGTCCATAGACAGTCCCATGTACAATTGGATTGCCAAACGTTGGTGGTCGTCGCGTTCTGATTTGGACCAAGTAAACCACAAAATCCCTATTAATAGCGACACCACCATCAAAGCCGTTGTCATCGGTCCCGGCCGCTCAGACAGCGACATCGTTACTAATGAATACCTGGTCCCGTTCGGCTCCGCCGGCACCGGTGTTTTTGATTACGTAGCCGGGAAAAATTATCATACTGTCGCGATTAAGAACGACGGTACAGTCTGGGCCTGGGGTTATGGCCAAGGGGGCAAGCTTGGTGACGGTGATACCTCTAATCATTGGGTAAGTACACCGGTGCAGGTCTCCGGCTTAACGGAGGTCACGGCGGTGGCGCCCAGTTATTCCCATACCTTAGCCCTTAAAAACGATGGCACGATCTGGGCCTGGGGTGATAATATGTATGGACAGCTGGGTGACGGTACCAGCGGATTCACCGCAACAAAGTACGTTCCTGTACAGGTTGATGGTATGTCCGAAGTCCAGGCTATTGCTGCCGGAGATGCTTTTTCCCTCGCCCTCAAGAACGACGGTACGGTCTGGGCCTGGGGAAAAAATAGCAACGGACAGTTGGGTATCGGCACCCACGATTATAGCGATAAAAGAACAGTTGCGGAACAGGTCTATGGCCTGACTGGTGTTCAGAAGATTGCCGTTGGTAAGGAGCATTGTTTGGCCCTTAAAAGCGACGGTACGGTTTGGGCCTGGGGGCGCAATAACGAGGGACAGTTGGGAGACAATAGCCAAACAGATAGCAATGTTCCCATCCAGGTTACTGCCATCACTGACACCGTGAAGGACATTGCTGCCGGACATGGATTTTCTATAGTTCTTAAAGAGGACGGTACTGTCTGGGGTTGGGGCTTTGCTTCGAGTGGACAGTTAGGTAATAAGGATCTGGACCTGAAGAAAATAATGAGAAGTCTTGTTCCGGTGCAAGCTTCCGAGCTGACGGATGTGAAAGTAATTAGCGCCGGGGATAACCATACGATGGCCTTGCAAAATGACGGCTCGTTATGGGCCTGGGGCAACAATGCGTCCGGTCAACTCGGTAACGGTAAGAAGGGGTATGGTATTAATGCCAGTCAAGTACCAGTTAGGCTTTACGGGCCGGAGGCCGGTATTGCCATGATCAACGCCGGGTCCGACTACTCGCAGGCGTTAAAGACCGATGGCACTGCCTGGGCTTGGGGGGACAATGCGAGAGGCAAACTTGGTGATGGGACAACTAGTCAGTATGGTGAACGTTTGCTCCCCACTCAGGTTAAGTGGGCGCCCGTGACACTCACCCCGGCTGCCGCAGTAGTAGCCCAGGGTGAAGCCGTTGACCTGACTTTTACCGATGATGTCAACTGGAGAGATTCGGTTACCAGCGTGATTGTAGATAATAAGGGACTCTCAGAGTTCGATTATTCGGTTAGCGCAGGCAAGATAACCATCAACGCCGGCGTTCTTACCGAAATCGGGGAATATAACATTAAGGTCAAATCTGCGGGTTACATGGATTCGGTGGCAACTTTACAAGTCGAAGCCCAACTCGTGGTGCCGCCAACACTGGCAGCCGATAACACCGATAACACGGTAGGCAACTCCATTGAACTGACCTTTATCGATGATGCGGACTGGCGCAGCGCTATTGCCGACGTAACCGTCAATGAAAACTCCATTGCCGGCAAATACACTGTTACGGAAGGTAAGCTCACTATTGACGCCAGTGTGTTTGCTGCTGCCGGTAATTATGCGGTTGTAGTCAAGGCCACAGGTTACCATGACGCGAGCGTTAATCAGTCGGTCGCCGAATCGATTGCCAATCCCCCTGCCTTAACCGCCGACACAACTGATAACGAAGTTGGGCAGGCCGTAGAACTGACTTTTACAGACAGTGAGGGCTGGCGGTTGGCCATAACAGCCGTTAGCGTAGATGGTATAGATCTGGCAACCGGTAATTTTGCAGTTACCACTGGTAAGATTACCATTGATGCGGGCATATTCACAGAGGCGAAAGACTACGCCATAGTTGTCAAAGCCACGGGATATCAGGATGCAGCCGTGACCCAGACCATGAAGACTGCGTCTGCGCCAATTCCGGTCTACACGGTTACACCTGAAGCAGATGCAGCTTATACCGTGGGAACAGATCAGAACGGCATCAACACCATGACGGTTAATGCCAGTGTGACCGGGTTTAAATACTTTATGGTCAACATTGCGTCGGTGGTTTCTCATAGTGGAAATGAAACAGTAGTCTTTGGTCACTTTAGAAACGGCAGTCAGCTTGGTCTTAACGCCACCAGGGCTGATTTTGACCAGGTTACTATTGCACAGGCTGGTTTTAATGTCCATCCGGACGATTTGATTAAGGTTTACATTGTGGACGACTTAACTAATGCAGTTGACTTTAACCCGACTATCTTACAATAGGATCATAATTGTAAAACCTTGGGGACTAACATTGTCACCTGGTATAGGTTCTGCTAGTTTTAATATGACCACTTGGTAATACTTTTTGAGTCAACCGGTATTTGCGCAGCGTCATGCTGGAATTGTAAGTTATTCAGTATGACGCTTGCTTTAAAATCATTACACGTTGGTTAAAATGTAGCGGAACCAAGAACCGTAAAGGCGCAAAACATCAAAGCTTTTAGAAAAGGCAATTGATACGTGAAATAATAGAATGGATTGCTCATCGTGGGGATCGCGGGAGGTGTTCTGGACATCAATAATCACCCTATTGAAACTAGAGAGAACAATCATCATCAAGGCCGTTACAATTGGCGCCGGTAAGTTGGACAGTGATATTGTCACTTTCAGTTACCAGGTTGCTGAAGGCCATCCACAAACCCCTTATACACATTACCCCGATGACTGGCGTTGCTTATCAAACTGGAGCCGCGACGGGATCAAAACCATGATTGCCAAAATCGGATTTACGGAATGAAGTATTTCAGCATGCTGGTTGCCTGCAAACAACATTTCAAGACACATACGGCGGTAGAAACAAGGAGGTGAAATAGGTTTTGCTCAAACGCACAAGGAAGTTTTGGTTGTTAAATCTGATGTTTTAGTTAATCATGAAAGGAGGAGTTTTGATGCGAGTTTTTAGCAATAAAGGGCTAGGAAAACTAGTTGTTATATTTTTAATGCTGGGTTTATTTCTTAGCTTAGGTAGTATTACAACTGCAGTTGCTGCTGACATCTCGGTAAAGGTAACCGGGGATGGGGTAACCAATCCCAAAACCTACACCCAGGCCGAATTGGAAACGATGGATGGCCAGGTGGGGCCACGTCTTTACAGTACGATCAACACCTGGCCCACCAAGAACTGGTACGCAGCTAAAGGCGTGAAAATAGCAAAACTTTTAGAAGAGGCCGGGATCAAAGACGAGGCCAAGACAATTATAGTTAAATCAAGTGATGGTTTTAAGGCAACCTTTACCCGGAAAGAGTTGTTGGAAGATGACCGCTATTATTATCCCAGGCTGAAAGAAAACCATGAGTTTTTTGGACATATACCGGGTTCACCTGATGATGCGGAAAAAGTGGACGCTATTCTGGCCCTAAAAAGTGTAAATAGCGATAATCTCAATGCCTTGAACGATCGTGAAACACCGCACTTAATCTTCGGCCAGCGCTGGGTTACGGAACAGACCAACCATGCCTTTGTGAAATATGTAAGTGAAATAGAAGTTACCACTGCGACTCCGGGCAAATGGGCAAATCCGACGGCAGAACCGGCGGGTGGTACTGTTCCGGCAGGAACTCTAGTAGAATTAAAAAGTCAGTTCAATGACTCTGATAAAGTTTATTACACCGTCGACGGCAACGACCCTACCTATAAAAGTCCAATTTATAACTGGATTGCCAACCGGTGGTGGGGTGCCCGGCAGGATGAACTGAATGAAATTAACCATCCGATTGAAATCAAAAGTGACACCACTATCAAAGCCATAACAATCGGTCTCGGCAAGGAAGACAGTGATATCGTTAGTTTTAATTATCAGGTCCTGCTGGCTGCAGCTCCTATCTTAACGGCAGACACCACTGATAATACAGTAGGACAGCCGGTGGAACTGACCTTCACCGATGATGCGGCCTGGCGTGCAGCTATTACCAGTGTCACCGTGAAAGATACTGTTTTGAGCAGCAATCAGTATACAATCAGTGAGGGTAACATCAATATTGTCGCGAGCGTATTTAGCACCGCTGGTGATTATTTAATTACTGTGCAGGCAACAGGCTATACAGACACAACCGTAACGCAACCCATGGTAAATGCAAGTGGTGGAGAAGAGCCGGTAACCCTGAACCTCAGCGGGAGCACGGCAGAGGCAGGAGATAGCGTGACTGCATCGGGTACGGCCACCCCCAATGATTGGGTTCCCATTAAAGTGGTAGACAGCACACAGAGTATCGTCTTTTTTGATACAACGAAGGCAGATGCTAGCGGCAACTACAGCTTTGACTTCATTATACCGGATGGAGCCAGCGGGGTTCTCACCGTAGTCGCGGGGTCTGGAAGTAATGTTGCCAGCAAAACACTTACCGTAACTGTCCCGTCCGACACTACTGCTCCAGTTTGGACGGACGGCAGCCTGACAGCAAGCGACGTTAGCCAGACTGGGCTGACCTTGAGTTGGAATGCAGCATCTGACAATATAGGGGTAACAGAGTATAAAGTGTACCAAGATGGTGTTGTTATCGATACAGTCAGCAGTGACATCAGGACTTACAACGTCACCGACCTGACTGCAGGAACTGAATACACCTTCAAAGTAGAAGCATGTGACGCGAACGGTAACTGGAGCACTGACGGTCCCAGCGTTACTGCCACCACATTAGATGAGACACCATACATCGTAACCCTGAACCTCAGCAAGAGCACGGCAGAGGCAGGAGATAGCGTGACTGCATCGGGTACGGCCACCCCCAATGATTGGGTTCCCATTAAAGTGGTGGACAGCACACAGAGTATCATCTTTTTTGACACAGCGAAGGCAGATGCTAGCGGCAACTACAGCTTTGACTTCATTATACCGGATGGAGCCAGCGGGATCCTCACGGTAGTCGCGGGGTCCGGAAGTAATGTTGCCAGCAAAACACTTATCGTAACTGTCCCGTCCGACACTACTGCTCCAGTTTGGACGGACGGCAGCCTGACAGCAAGCGACGTTAGCCTAACCGGGCTGACCTTGAGTTGGAATGCAGCATCTGACAATATAGGGGTAACAGAGTATAAAGTGTACCAAGATGGTGTTGTTATCGATACAGTCAGCAGTGACATCAGGACTTACAACGTCGCCGGCCTGACTGCAGGAACGGAATACACCTTCAAAGTAGAAGCAGGTGACGCGAACGGTAACTGGAGCACTGACGGTCCCAGCGTTACTGCCACTACATTAGATGAGACACCATACATCGTAACCCTGAACCTCAGTAAGAGCACGGCAGAGGCAGGAGATAGCGTGACTGCATCGGGTACGGCTAAGCCCAATGATTGGGTTCCCATTAAAGTGGTGGACAGCACACAGAGTATCGTCTTTTTTGACACAGCGAAGGCAGATGCTAGCGGCAACTACAGCTTTGACTTCATTATACCGGATGGAGCCAGCGGGATCCTCACGGTAGTCGCGGGGTCCGGAAGTAATGTTGCCAGCAAAACACTTACCGTAACTACTAATTCCGATACCACCGCCCCGGCGGTGAGCAGCAGCGACCCGGCGGACGGAGCTACGGGGGTAGCGATAGATAAGACCGTGGCGATTACCTTCAGCGAAGACATAGTAGCAGGTGACGCCTACGGGCAGATCAGCCTGAAAGACGCCGGCAACAACAGCGTAGCCATTACGAAGAGCATCAGCGGTAATGTCTTAAGCATTAACCCGGATGCCAATCTGGGCTATAGCAGCATCTATACCGTGACAGTGCCCGCCGGCGCCGTAGAGGATGCGGCAGGAAACGGCTTAGCCGGGGCCTATACCCTGAGCTTTACCACAGGAGTCGCGCCCGATACCACCGCGCCGGCGGTGAGCAGCAGCGACCCGGCGGACGGAGCTACGGGGGTAGCGATAGATAAGACCGTGGCGATTACCTTCAGCGAAGACATAGTAGCAGGTGACGCCTATGAGCAAATCAGCCTGAAAGACGCCGCCAACAACAGCGTAGCCATTACGAAGAGCATCAGCGGCAATGTCTTAAGCCTTGATCCGGAGGACAACCTGGGCTATAGCAGCACCTATACCGTGACAGTGCCCGCCGGCGCCATAGAGGATGCGGCAGGAAACGGCTTAGCCGGGGCCTACACCCTGAGCTTTACCACAAAAGGCGATCCTGGCACCGGGACGGACAACACTCCGCCTATTTGGTCTAATGGAAGTTTGACCGCATCCAATGTTGGCCAGACAACATTGACCTTAACCTGGAGCGGGGCGTCAGATAATGAAGGTGTAACTGGCTATAGGATTTACCGTGGTACGACACTGCTTACACCAACGCCAGTGAGCGGGAACAGCTACAAAGTAAACGGCTTGAATAAAAATACCACATACACCTTTAAAGTAGAAGCAGGCGACGCGGCAGGCAACTGGAGTACAGATGGCCCCACCACCATTACCAGGACTCTTACGAAACCAGACAAGCAAGCACCAACATGGGTTGAAGACAATCTGACAGCATCTAATATCACCCATAGTGGGCTGACCTTGACCTGGAATGCAGCCACAGATAACGTGGGTGTGACCGGCTACAGGGTTTACCAAGGCTCTAAACTGCTAACACCTGCACCGATAACCGATTTGAGCTATACTGTGACTGGTTTGAGCCAGCTCACTAAGTACACCTTCACTGTCCAGGCAGAGGATAAGGCTGGTAACTTAAGCAGCAGTGGTCCTAAAATAACGGTGAGGACATTAGCAGCGCCAGATACCAGTGCGCCTACCTGGTCAAAGAAGTGTACTTTAAGTGCCGTCGACATCGGTCAGACGATGCTCTTAATTTGGGACGGAGCACTGGACAATGTCCGCGTGACCGGCTATAAAGTTTACCAGGACGGAACTCTGTTGACCCCAACCCCAGTATTTGGCCCCATATATAGTGTGACCGGTTTGACTCCAGGTGTGCCGTACACCTTTACCGTACAAGCTGGTGATGCTGCGGGTAACTGGAGTACTGATGGCCCAAGCGTCACAGCTGCAACCAGCAAATGGCCCTTGCCCTCGAGTGGAAAATAGTAAAATAATACAGAACGAAATGCTATTGGTGTTTCAGTTAAGTAAAAGTACAGAAAGTAACCGCCCTTGTGCAGTGCCGGCAGACTACTGATAACACTGTTCAGCTCCTAAGCAACGCTACCAGGAATGCATTGAATAAATAGTTGGTTGAGAGAATATTCGGGACTTAAGGAAAATGAGTTTGATGTAGAGGTATAAATGGAAAGGGGACTAATAAACCCCTTTCCATCATATAACAACCGGCAATGCAGTATAGAATGAATAAAATAACAGAGGTTGCGGTAGAGCGATTAGAGAGGAGAAGCTGTTGTGTATGTTGTCAGCAAGTAATGGATTAGGAAAACTCGTTGTCATATATTTAATGTTGACTCTACTCGAATTAGGCAGTACCATGATGCCCGCAGTTGCTGCAACGGATATGTCGATAACAGTGACCGGGGACGAGGTTACTAATCCAAATACTTTTAAAGTGTCTGAACTGAAAGTAATAGAGAGTGCTACCGTAACCCTTAACCTTAGCAGGAGTACGGCAGGGGTGGGAGATAGCGTAACTGCATCGGGTACGGCCACCCCCAATGCTTGGGTCCCCATTAAAGTGCTTGACAGTGCACCAAGTATCGTTTTTTTTGACACAACGAAGGCAGATGCAAGTGGTAACTACAGCATTGACTTTATTGTGCCTGAAGGTATTAGCGGGTTGCTAACAGTTGTCACGGGATCTGGCAGCAATGTTGCCAACAAAACACTTATGGTAACAACATCGCCCGATACAACCACACCGGTTTGGACTAACAGCAACCTAATGGTAACTGCTGTTACTCACACAAGCCTGACCCTTACTTGGAGCGGTGCTTCAGATAACACAGGTGTAGTTGGGTACAGAATTTATCAGGGCGGGGCTCTGTTGATATCCACAGCAGCCAACGGAAACACTTTTGACGTGAACGGCTTGATCCCTGGCACTACCTATACCTTTAGGATCCAGGCAATTGATGCGGCAGGCAATGAAAGCATAACCGGCCCCAGCGCAACGGTAACTACTGAAACATTTGTGTTCGGAGATATGAATGGGGATAAAAGTGTTAATATTCTAGACCTCCTCTTTATAGCCACTAATATCGGGCAACCGAGTACAAAACCAGAGGCTTATAAATCGGATGTTAATGAAGATCGCCAGGTTAATATACTAGACTTAATGATGGTAGAACAGTATATTGGTCAGTGATGCTTAATATCATTTGCAGCTAAAAGACTTAAATTGCTTAAAAGGAGGTACTCTGGAAAAATTGTATACGAAAAGACTTCTAAGGTATGGATTGGGAATCCTGCTGGTCACATTGCTGGCCATGCTGCCCGCAGTATTTGCCCCGACAGATGCAAGCGCTGCTACCACCAGCCTGACCATCAAAAAGCTAGCGTCTGACGGCACAACTGTCCTTGAGCAGAAAACCGTGACCTATCAGGAGTTAAGGGATGGCGAACTTAGTGATGGAACCCCCATACCGGTAATGGGTGGTGATGGGACCACGCACTATTATCACCAGGGCCCGGTATTTATTGATCACCCTGATGAAGAGACTGAACAGATGCTCCGTTGGAATCCCGAAGAGGATACGAACGTCGACACAAAGGATATGGGTGCTCTGAAGGGGACTAATGTTAAAGACCTCTGCGAATTAGTGGGTGGTATGAAAGCAGGCGAAACAATAAAAATAAAAGCAATCGATGGTTTCAGCAAGACGTTTGCCTATAAGAATGTTTACCAGTACTCAGACCGTGAGGGCCCTATGGTGGTCTGCTGGTACAAGGATGGCAATTACCCGGATTCCGGCTACAGTGATGGCATGCGTCTGGTCTGGTTTGCCGACACCTCGACCAACCCCGGTGGCCTTCACGCCTTCGGCAACTGGGACTGGCACGAAGCTGCGGATCCGGAATACTGGTACTATTACCTCGGCAGTGGCGGTGAAAAGTACCCGACTACTACCGGACTTTCAGTACAGTACGTCTCGGAGCTAACGATATACAGCAATGAGGATCCGCCGGTAATGCCGGAGGCTGTCTTTGCCGCTGATGTAACTTCTGGCGATGCTCCGCTCACGGTGAACTTTACCGACCAGTCAACCAATTCACCAACTACCTGGGCTTGGGATTTTGATAATGACGGCTCTGTGGACTCCACCGAGCAGAACCCGTCATACACCTACAGCACGGCAGGCACTTTTACGGTTAAGCTCACTGTCACTAATGACGCCGGCAGCGACGACGAGACAAAAACTGACTACATCACTGTCAACCAGTCACCGGTGGTTATTTCCTTAACCCCCGGCTCCGGGCCGGCCGGGACATTCGTTACTATTACCGGCAGCGGTTTTGCCCCCAGCACCGCCGGTATAATCTGGTTCGACACCAACGGTGACGGCATCCAGAATAATGGAGAACCGCCGGCGAAAATTTCTACGGTGACCACGGATGCAAGCGGCAACCTCCCATCTGATGTACTGGCCGTACCCGGAGATGTCGCGACAGGCAGCTATGCCATCCATGCTGATATTCCTGCCGGCGACGCAATAGAAGCTTCTGCAGCCTTCACCGTCAGCGCGGGGATACTGCTGAGCTGCAATGCTGGAATCCCCGGGGTAACCACATTTGTCACCGGCAGCGGTTTTGATGCCGGTGCGGCGGGGACTGTCTGGTTCGACACAAACGGTAACGAAGTTCTGGACGATGGTGAGCCATCGGTTGGCGTAAACACAGATACGAGCGGGGCCATTCCCCTGCTCACAAGTTTATCTGTACCCTCAGCAAGCACGGGCAGCTACAATGTGCGGGCTGATATCCCGGGCGGGGGCGGCATCGAAGCAAACGCCAGCTTCACGATTACCAGCAGTGGTATAATTGTGGAACCTAGTTATGGAAACAACAGGGTAAGTTCCACAATAACTGTTACCGGCAGCGGCTTTGCCCCCAGCACGAGCTTTAGACTCTTTTGTGACAGGAATAGGAACGGCGTTCGCGACGATGCTGGCTATAGGGATGGCACTACATCCGAATCCGGTACATTCTCCATCAATAGTCTGTCTTGGCCATCAGCGCCAACAGGCATCTACAATTTCCTTTGCGACCTGGGTAAGGATGGCACAGCTGACGCTTCAGCCGGCATCTTTATTATTCCGAGCGTTTACATTAGCACTCCCGTCGGTCTTCCTGGCGCCAATATCGGTATGAATATTGACGGGTTTTTGGGAAATGCGACCGGGTATGTGTGGTTTGATACTAACGATAACGGCGTGTGGGATGATGGTGAGAATCAGACAGTGGTAACCACCAAAACCTCTGGAGCGGCTACCTCGCCCGGCCTGACTGTGCCTTCCGTGCCACCGGGACTCTATCAGGTGTGTACCGAAATACCGGCCAGTGGTCTCAAAGCCCAGGCAGCTCCTTATACCGTCATGGGTATAGCGCTGAATCCCAGCTCAGGAACTGCCGGCACGAGCATAGATATTACGGGTTATGGCCTTTATCCAAACCAGACGACCGGTAAATATATCTGGTTTGACACTAACGGCAACGGCGCCTGGGATGCTGATGAGAGCAAGATAGACATAACAACCGACGCCAGCGGCACCTTGTCTCCTGTATCTCTTATTGCTCCGGCAGTGTCAGCAGGCAGCTATAATGTGCGCCTATCCTCCTCAGAATTCTTCGCCGTGTTTACTATCGTGACACCACCGGTAGCTGCTTTCATCGGCAGTCCCGTCACTGGCGATGCACCGCTGACGGTCAGCTTAACCGACGAGTCAACCAACTCACCGACCTCGTGGGCGTGGGACTTTGATAATGACGGTACGGTAGACTCTACTGACCAGAACCCATCCTATGAATACAGCTCAGCCGGTACCTACACTGTAAAGCTCACGGTGACCAATGCCGCCGGCAGCGACGAGGAGGTCAAGACCGACTACATCACGGTGACTGGACCGGCTCCGAAGACATGGTACGTTGATGACTCCGGCAGCGCCGACTTTATCACCATCAAGACGGCGGTAGACGCAGCAAGTGCAGGGGATACCATCATCGTTAAAGATGGTACCTATACCGAGAATGTGATTGTAGACAAGAGTCTGGTTATTCAGTCCGAGAACGGGGCGGAACTGACGATTGTACAGGCGGCCAATACGAACGCTGATGTTTTCAAGGTGACAGCAGCGAACGTGACCATTGATGGGTTTACCGTCTCCGGAGCTACATCAATGGGCAAATCAGGCATCTATATTTCCGGCTCGACTAGTGGTTCCTGCACTGTAACAAATAACCTGTGCAGCGGAAACTCTCAAGGAATATCCATTGCATCATCCGGAAACACGGTTTCCAGCAACATTTGTACTCTCAGTGGCAGATATGGAATTTATTTATCCAACGCAACCGGCAACTCCGTAACCGGAAACACCTGCTTCAACAACACCGCTGGCTCAGGTTTTGCTCTTTACCTGGCAGATAATGCTGATAACAATACTGTAAGCGGCAACACCTCAGACTCAAATATTATCGGCATAAGAGTTAAGAACGCAGACTCCAATTCCATCTTTAATAACACTTCTTCAAACAACAACTATGGCATGGAGATTGCCACCGGCTCTATTGGCAATGTTTTCTACCTAAACAACTTTGTCGGCAGTACTAGCGGTCAGCTATCCGCGGGATATGGCGCAGTTGCCGGTAACTTCTGGAACTCCCAGACGGAGCAGACTTATGAGTTCAACGGTACCCAGTATACCGGCCAGGTGGGCAACTACTGGAGCGACTATGCCGGTGCGGATGCGGATGGCAACGGTGTCGGTGATACGCCGTACCAGACAATCCTGACCGATAATGACAACTATCCATTGATGGGGCAATGGCAGAATGGCGTTATCGCCGGCTCCACCGCCGTTCCGCCGATACTGACTGCGGACAGCACGGACAACACGGTCGGGCAAAATGTGACCTTAAGTTTCACCGATGATGCGGCCTGGCGGACAGCGGTCAGCGGGATCAGCGTCGATGGAATTGCTCTGGATGGCAGCAAGTACAGCCTGGCAGAGGGAACGATTATCATAGACCAGAGCGTATTTGCGACGGCCAAGGATTATGCGATCGTGGTCCAGGCCACCGGCTACACTGATGCCACCGTTACCCAGACCATCAACCAGCAAAATATAAGTGCCGTTTACACAATCACCCCCGCGCCCGATGCGGCTTATAAAGCTGGCGCCACACCTGAAGGGATAAATACCATGACCGTCAACAGCGGTATTACCGGATTGAAGTATTTTGGCGTCCAAGTTACCCCGGTGACGGAACATAGCGGAATGGAAGCAGTGGTCTTTACGCACCAAAGAAACGGCGCCCAACTTAGCATAAACGTAACCAAAGCCGATTTTGATGTAGTTAGTACTGCTCAAGCTGGCTTTAACGTGCAACCTGATGATGTGATCAAAGTCTACATTGTCGACGACTTGACCAACGATATTAACTTCAACCCGACTATCCTGCAATAACAGATCAACTCATAGTACGATGGGAAAGGTAACGCTATCGGCTGAAACTTGGGTTAAGTGTTTAATTACTAGTTCAATTGCTGCTGCTATAAACCATAAGCCCGCTAATCAAGCGGGCTTTATGTCTAAAAGGAGAACATGATCTCATTTGAGATTCCTTAGGCTTCCGGCTAGGCTAAAGAAGCCATTACCATAGGGAAGGATAAAGGGATCATAAAATAACAAGGGAGACTATGTATTAAAGAAAGGATGAGTTATTATGCACATTATTGGCAGTAAGGGATTAGGAAAACTGGTCGTCACGTTTTTGATGCTGGCTTTACTTCTTGGATTAGGCAGTACCATGATGCCATCAGTTGCGGCAGCAGATATTTCGGTAACAGTTAAAGGAGATGGGGTAACAAATCCCAAAACCTTCACCCAGGCTGAGTTGGAGGCCATGGACCAAGTCGGCCCGCGTCTTTACAGCACAATTAACACCTGGCCCACTAAGAACTGGTATGCGGCTAAAGGCGTGAAACTGACCAAGCTTTTAGAAGAGACCGGGATTAAAGATGAAGCCAAGACAATTATTATTAAATCAAGTGATGGTTTTAAGGCAACCTTTACCCGGAAAGAGCTGCTTGAAGACGACCGCTTCTATTATCCCGGGCTGAAAGATAACCATGAGTATTTTGGTTATATACCAGGTTCACCTGAAGGTGCGGAAAAAGTTGACGCTATTCTGGCCCTGAGAAGCGTAAATAGCGATAATCTCAATACATTAAACGAGCTCGAAGCGCCGCACTTTATTTTCGGGCAGCGCTGGGTTACGGAACAGACCAACCATGCTTTTGCGAAATATGTAAATGAAATAGAAGTGACCACTGCGGTTCAGGGAAAATGGGCAAAACCGGAGGCAGATAAGAATAGTGGAGTTGTTCCGGCCGGGACTCTGGTAAAATTAACAAATCAATACAATGATTCGGACAAGATTTATTACACCACCGACGGCAGCGACCCTACGTTCAAAAGTCCGATATATAACTGGATTGCCAGTCGGTGGTGGGGTTCCCGGCAGGATGTACTGAACGAAATAAACCACCCGATTGAAATAAACAATAATACCACCATCAAGGCCATCACAATCGGTCTTGGCAAAGAAGATAGTGATATCGCCACCTTTGAGTACCAGGTCCAGCTGGCTGCGGCGCCCTCCTTAACGGCAGATACCACCGACAATACAATAGGACAGCCGGTGGACCTGACCTTTACCGATGATGCAGCGTGGCGCGGCGCTATTGCAAGTATTATGGTTAATGATACTGTGTTGAGTAGCGACCAGTATACCGTCAGCGGGGGAAAGATAAATATAGTCGCAAGCGCTTTTAGCACTGCTGGTGATTATGTGATTATAGTTCGGGCAACCGGCTACTTGGACGCAACCGTAACGCAACACATGGTTAATGCAGCAACTGTTATTGGAGATATGAACGGGGATAAGATAGTCAATATTTTAGACCTACTTTTTATAGCCGCTAATATAGGACAGCCTACTACAAAGCCTGACGCTTATAAATCAGATGTTAACAAAGATCTCCGGGTGAATATATTAGACTTAATAATGGCAGAACAGTATGTTGGAAAGTAGATCTTAATCAAAAACTGATAAATTGGCTCATTAATCAATCCAACCCACAGCATCTCAGTGCTGGTCACATTTTAGATCTTACAATAGCATTAATAAAAATGGTAAATATATAATCTTGCTGGTAATTTTGTAGTATAATAACTAATATAGACGTTTTGCCTAAGTAAATACTTCTCCGAGTCCAGTTGCCTGTCGTTAATAGCCACGGCAGTTGGGCCTACAGGTGTAGTTGGAAACGGGTACACCTCCCATTGCGAAAAGGAGAGACATGATATCATCTGCGCTTATTAAGGCTTTGTCTCCATCAAACAATGGGACAAAGCCTTTGTGTCATACGCAATTATTATCCAACAAAAAAGATTTTTGTAGATTTGAGGAAAACTTACGATAAAGGAGTGCGGTGATATGAGACCTGGATTTGATTACAGCAAAAGAAAAATAACGGCTGCAGAAAGCATTTTTTGCTTTATTTTTTTGCTATTAACGGTTTTATATTGCTGGTTTTTTTCTCCTGTTGCCTTAGCTGAGGAATCCGCGAAGCCTGAGCAAATTATTCTGACCTGGACTATGGATCCGGCTACATCTCAGACAATTACCTGGTTAACACCAACTAATTCCCCTGCCCGGGTAGAGTATTTAATTGCAGATGAATTTATCGGCAATTTTGATTCAGCCCAACAAGTGGATGCCGGGTGTTCTGCATTTGACAGTTCCAATTACCGTTTTACAGTAAATATAACCGGATTGACCCCGGCTACAAAGTATGTCTACCGGGTTGGGAGAGAAGGGGCCTGGAGCGCGCCTTTATCCTTTACTACAGCCGCGGCCACACAGGATTTCTCTTTCTTGTACTTTGGAGATGTGCAGTCCGGCTATTCCGATTGGGGCAGTACGCTGGATTCAGTTGAACAAGCCTACCCCCAAATCAAATTTGCTCTTTTAGGCGGGGATTTAACGGATAACGGCAGCGATGAGAATGAGTGGGGGCAGTTTCTTGATGCCGCGACGGGCGTATTCTCGCAGATTCCAGTAATGCCGGCCATGGGAAACCATGATGGAACGATGTATCAGAAGTTTTTTGCACTCCCGGACAACGGCCCCGCAGGTTTTAAGCAGACTTTTTACTCCTTTGATTACGGGGATGCCCATTTTGTTATATTGAACAGCAGCAACAATACTGATGAAAGAGTGAAACAATGGCTGGCACATGACCTGCAAAACACGACAAAAGTATGGAAATTTGTTGTTTTTCATATTCCCGCTTATCCGGCTACTTATGATTACAAGGGAATTGATCAATCCATACGCGCAAATTGGGTGCCCATTTTTGAACAACACAAGGTGGATATGGTTTTTGTCGGTCACCAGCATTTGTATATGCGGACCCATCCCATTTACCAGGGTGAAGTCCAGACTGAACCGGCGTATGGGATTGTTTACGTGATGGGTAATGCCGGTTCCAAGACCTACGCCGGGGGCGGGGGATTTCCCTACATCGCCAGGGAACAGACCGGCAGCAACTACCAGGTTATTGATATTGAAGATAATGTTTTGACATTGACATCAAAACAATCAACCGGTGAGCTGATTGAAATTTACACAATAAATAAAAGCGGCAGCACGGACCCAAGGCCAGTCTACTCACTTTCTCCCCAGCCCGATCCATCTTATGCTGCTGGGACAACCCAGAACGGCATCAATACCATGACTGTCAATGCCGGTATGGTAGGTTTAAAATACTTCGCTTGCAGCGTTACGCCGGTGATCCCCCATAGTGGTAATGAAACATTGGTCTTTACACATTTAAGAAACGGTAGTCAGCTTGGACTCAACGCTACCAGAGCTGATTTTGACCAGGTCAGTATGGCCCAGGCCGGTTTTAATGTTCAGCAGGGTGATGTAATCAGAGCGTATATTGTAGATGCCATGACCAATGCCGTCGACGTTAACCCTGTGATTTTACAGTAACTATTTGGGAGGTCCTTGATTTGGACGCCGTTGTGGTTGACAATCTTTGCTATAAATATCAGCCCTCGGGCAGACAAATATTGAAAAACATCAGCTTCAAGGCCGGGCAAGGTGAGATAGTGGCTGTATTGGGTCTCAGTGGCTGCGGTAAAAGCACCCTGGGTTTATGCCTTGGCGGCATTATACCTCATTACCTGGGGGGTGAGTTGACCGGCCGGGTACAGGTACATGGAATAGAAGTAAAAGACCACAATGTGGCCCGGCTGGCGCTGGAAGTGGGACTGGTCTTTCAGGATCCCGAAACGCAGCTTTTTTTACCAACTGTGGAGGATGAAATAGCTTTTGCCCCTGAAAATCTATGCCTGCCGCCGGAAGAGATAGGCAAGCGGGTTTATGACATGATCAATATGTTAGGTCTTAGTGATATAAGGCAAGCGAATCCAAACCAGTTATCCGGAGGCCAAAAACATCTGGTGGCCCTGGGAGCGGTTTTAGCCCTGGAACCCGGTATACTGGTACTGGATGAAGTAATGGCCCAGATGGACTCTACGAGTAAAAAGAAGATTAAAGACATCCTGGTTAATTTGCGCCTTTACGGCAAAACCATTCTGATTATCGAACATGAACTGGAAAGCCTCTCCATCGCAGATCGTATTTTAGTGCTGGAGGACGGGGCTTTGATCCGGGATGGACAGGCATCAGAGATAGTAGCGGACGAAGAATTCCTGGCCAGGCAGAAGCTGATGTTTTGATCACGCTGATGGCGTATAACGCCGCCGGTCCTGGCTAAGGTAATACTACAATTGGAATATTAGAATCTGAAGATAGCAAGTCTCACCGGCGTTCTGGGCTGACAAGGGCTCGGTATAGGCCAGGTGGTATAGCTAATATTCAATAAATAGCTTGGGGGAACAAATGGCGTTTATAGATCTAATTAACGTTTCTTACAAATACCCCGGTCAACAAAGGACTATTTTACACGACATAAACTTAAGTATCTGGAATAGGGGGTGCACTGCGGTAACTGGGTCGAACGGAAGCGGTAAGACCACTCTTTCCAAACTGCTGTTGGGAATATTGACACCGGTAACCGGGCTGGTTAAATTAAACGGGCAACCGCTCACCTCCATGACCCTCCCCCAGATTGGCCGCCGGATCGGTTATGTTTTTCAAAACCCGGACAGGCAGATATTTTGTGCCACAGTAGAGGAAGAGATTAGCTTTGGCTTGCAGAACCAAGGCCTGTCCCCAGACCAAGTGTTGCAAAAAGTAAAGGCTATTTTGGACTACTTTGAGTTGACCCGGTATGCCCATACCTTCCCCCTGGCCTTGAGCGCAGGGGAAAAAAGACGTCTGGCGATAGCGGCAGTTTTAGCCCTGGAACCGGATTTGCTTGTGCTTGATGAGCCGACCGCGGGCCTGGATCCTTATCGTAAAAGACTGCTTGGCGATTATCTGGAAAAGATTATTGCCTCCCACAAGGGTGTAGTAATCATTAGCCACGACCACCAATTCATAGCCAGATATGCGACCAGGTTTATCCGGCTCAAAAATGGTCAGGTTGTAGAAGGACAGGGAGCATAATCATGAATAAGCTTGATCCCAGGACCAAAATAGTGATCATCCTATGCCTGTCGACCCTGGCCGTGGTATTAAATTCACCCATACCGCTGCTAGTATTGTTTGTCTTGACCCTGGTTATCTTGTCCACCTTTCGGATTAATTTTATCGGTATTATGTTTAAATTTAAGAAATTGTTGCCGTTACTTTTAGTGATGCTTATTGTGCAAAGTGTTTTTGCGGCCGGGGGGGAAACGCTGCTTGCTTACAAAGGCATTAACATCCTGACCTCAAATGGTTTTAATGCCGCCCTGTGTATTTTATTTAGAATGCTGATCTTATTCAGCTCAGCTATGCTGATCATGACCAGCAGCTCCAAAGATTATGTCCTGGCCCTGGTGCAGTTAAAAATACCTTACGAGATTGCGTTCATGGTCATGGTGGCCTTTCGCTTTCTGCCTGTTTTCCTGGAAGAAATTAAAGATACCCTGATTGCTGTACAGCTCCGTGGTGTTGATTTGAAAAGAATTGCCTGGGGGAATAAAGTTAAGTTTTATACGCATTTTTTTACCCCTTTGCTCTGGAGCGTAATGCTCAAGGCCCGGCAGCTGGCCATTACCATGGAAGCAAGGGCGTTTAGAGTATACCGGAGGCGGACTTACTTGCGTGTTCTGCGATACAGCGTGCTGGATTATTACGTGATGGCCTTTTTTTTATTAACAACAATAATGGTGCTGTTTTACGTTTCCCTGGACAAATTTTCACCGGGAATCTTTAGCATGACTGATCATTTCCAATTGTCACCGGGTAAGCCGCTGCTGACGACAGTAGCTTTACCAGTACTTCATTGCCAGAAATATAAAAAATGTCCGGATAGCTGTTCCAGCGGACTGATTAAGGAGTGAGCATATTGAAAGTATTTTCAGTTTACGGCCCCACCATGTCCGGAAAAACCACAACTATCGAAAATATTATCAGGGAGCTAAAGAAAAGGGGTAAAAAAGTTGGTTCAGTCAAGAATATACATTTCGAAAAATTTAGTCTTGATGATGAAGGGACAAATACCTGGAGGCATAAAGAGGCCGGCTCAGAGATGGTGGTAGCCAGGGGGCCGGCCGAGACAGACGTTCTGGTACCGCGGCAGCTGGGAATGGATCGGGTTTTAGATTTTTTTAATCAGGAATATGATTATGTGGTTATTGAGGGTGTAGCTGACACCAATTTACCTAAAGTGCTCTGTGCTGATAACCTGGCGGATCTGGAAAGCCGGCTCAACGATCTGGTGTTTGTAATTTCAGGCTGTATTTCCAACCAATTGACGGAGCATAAGGGTATCCCTGTGCTAAATGCCCTTGCCGCTGTGGAGAAACTGGTCGATTTGATTGAGGAGCGTGTGACAGATGTAATGCCGTTTATTTACGGGCTGGAACAGTGCCGGGCCTGTGGCAGCGACTGCCGGGGTTTTGTGGTGCAGACTTTAAAAAAAGAGAAAGCCCGCGAAGACTGTGTTTATGTAAAAAATGTGGTGTCAGTGATGGTTGGCCAGAGCGAGATAAAGGTTGATGTATTGTTTGAGAGAAAGTTAAAAGGCATTATAGAAGACCTGGCAGCCGGGTTAGATAGTTATAATGCAGAAGATGAAATACAAATTAGAATAAGAAAGCAATGATGTGCAGGCATTAGATATATAAATTATTACACTTAAGGAAGTAAATATGGTGAATTTGAACGATAAGTTAGAAAGGGCGCTGAAAGTAAAGGTTATATCTTTAGAAAAGAGAATTAGTAAGCGCAATAATGTATATCTCGCGGCGGTAAATACCAAACATAATTTAAGAAAAAAGTATATTGTCAAGGAATATAAAGACTGGCCGGCAGGGAATGAAGTCTTCATCTTGCATATACTAAAACAGCGCGGACTGAAAGTGCCGCAAGTAATATGGTATGATGACAAAATTTTAATAATGGAGTATATTCACGGCTTATTGTTGGCTGAATTGCTGTTAGATCGGGAATCGGATCAGGAATTATGGATTAATGCCCTTGCCGAATGGCTTCACGAACTGCATAGCTGTATGAAAATAAAAAATAAGAATCCGTCTGAACAAACCTGTCTATGTATGGCCGATTTAAATTTGCGAAATTTTATTTTTGATGGTCGCATATTTTATGGAATCGATTTTGAAAATGTATCATTTTATCCGCCGGAAAGGGATTTAGGAGTGATTTGTGCGTTCATCCTTAATAATGACCCGATGTTTACCAGGTGGAAATATAACATCTGTAGCTTACTGATTAGTCGCTATGACAAAATACTTATTAATGAGTGTGGATCTAGACTTAATCCCGGGTTGATCTGGTTCTATTTGATTAAAGAGCTTAAAGCTGCTGCAGAAAGGAGAAAACCGCAGCGTGAGTTGCTAAACGACAAAATAAAACAACTGCAATATAGCAGTATTTTTCAGGCATATTGAGACCTTACAGGCACCTAGCAGTGCAAAATTTAATGTTTTTCCGGTAAATATTTGCGTATAGTTTTATATTTTGATAAAATACTCACCAAAATCAATGGAGGTGAGTATTATGACTGGTGGAAAAATATTTGTTCGTGAAAGGCGCAAAGTAGGAGAAAAGGAGAAAAAGCCGCGCTATTTTGTGGTGGCGGTGGCGGATGTGGATCTTAAAATCAGGGCCAGGCATATAAGAAAGCAGGAAATAGAGGAGATTGCCAGTGTCATCGGGGCCGACGTCATCTACCTGCAAGCCGGAAAAGACAACCAGGAAGATGATGTGGATGATGACGATGAATAGAAAAGAAGGTTTGAATATATGGCGTTAATCCGTGAGAAGGATAGTAAAAGGCTGCATATTAAAAGCAAGCTAATGGGCGAGACCCTGGTGGGAAAGACATTTCTTCAAAGCCTGGAGTACAGGGAAACCTATAAAATCTTGCCCGACGTTAATGTGCTTAAGATCGGCGGCCAGAGTATTACTGACATGGGTGCTAAGGCGGTCCTGCCCATTATCAAGGAGATTATCGAAAACGCCGGGCAACACAAAATGATCATCGCCACCGGTGGGGGGACCCGCTCCAGGCATGTTTATGCTATTGCCATGGAACTGGGTATGCCGACGGGGATAATATCAAAGCTGGGCCAGAGCATCTCCGAGCAAAACGCCCTGATGCTAAGCGCACTCCTGATCTCGCATGGCGGGATCAAGGTAGGGCATGAGGACATTCCCAAACTGGGGGCCTATTTTAACCAGGGCTGCATTCCGGTGATTCACGGTATGCCGCCATATGGTTTCTGGGAGCACCCGCCGGAGGAAGGCCGCATTCCCAGCAACCGTACCGACGTCGGGACGTTTTTGCTTGCCGAGGTGATCGGCGCCAGACAGTGCATTTTTGTCAAAGACGTTGACGGCTTGTATACGGATAATCCAAAAGTCGATCCGGACGCCAATTTTATTCCTAAAATTGGCGCAAAAGAGTTGCTGGACAAGAACCAGGACGATCTGGTTGTGGAAAGGGTTGTGCTGGAGTTGCTGACCCGTGCTCAAAACATGAAGCAGCTGCAAGTGATCAACGGCACAATAGAGGGCAACATTACCAGAGCCTTAAATGGCGAGCATGTTGGAACGATTATCTATAAAGATGTATAATAAAAACTTGAAGTGTATTGGCAGACTTATGTGCTTAGAAAAATCCCTTACCTCGGTGGGGGATTTTTTTTTGAGATTCGATATTTAGGTGGTTATATTGTAGTTTGCGGAACCTGTTTCAATAATATGCTATATTATACAACACGATCAGTAAGTTTTTTATCTTGCTGTTTAGCTTGACACAATTTGGCAGGAGGGAATATAGGTGACGTATATAGTTCAAACGGGAGATACTTTTTTTACTATTGCAAAAAATTTTCTATAACCTTAGATGCCCTGATTGCTGCAAACCCACAGATTGAAAACCCGGGTCTAATCCTCTCGGGCCAGGTAATAAATATTCCGAATCAGGGTCAGGTGCAGGCACTAGCCTCATCTCCTCACGGAGGTAGAAAAAATACAGAACCAGGCATACTGGGAGAAAAACCCCTGCATGTTGTTGACATAACATGGGATGGCAAGGGGACTAAAGGTTTAACTGTAATTCCTAAAAAACCTACTTTAACAGTGGAGTTTAATAAAAACGTTGTCAGTGATGCAGTATGGGAGAATAATAGAAAAAGTATTTCCCGTAACAAAAAAACACCTATCTATGTAACCAGGATTAAGGACAACGTTGATTTTTCCATGAGAAACAAAATATTTATTCAACCTGTAAATTTCCTTACCCCTGGGACTGTATATACCTTAAAAATATCACCGAATTTTAAATCAAAAGCCGGTGTCACTCTCGCAGGCAATATAGACGGATATGGTTATTCAATTGACTTAAGGACAGAAAGCTAGTTTTTGTTGCCCGGGGCAAAAAAAGATCCGGCAATGAAAGCCGGTAGGTACGGAGAGAGGAAAAATTTTTACTTAATAAAAAAAGCTTTATCCTCATGTGAATAAGGATAAAGCTTTATAGCAAAATAAAGCATTATGTCTCCTTTCCAACATGGGAGGCAGACCAGTTTCCCGGTGTACCCTAACGGCCAGCAACCATACCTTTCGGCTTAGATTTAACTGGCTCGGAGAATTTATTTAATTGTATTTAATTGCATTAATATCACTTCTTCATTCCTTTCAAAATTCCTGCTACATAATAATATTCTAAAAAAAATTTTTCCTGTAGAAAAACGATACTACCATCACTGTTAACGAGAGTGTTACCGCGATGTTAATAGTGATAGCGCGGTAATGTACTATGAAGCTTTATGTGTAGCTGTAGTCTATATTATATGAGATCAGTTGGCGGCAGTAATAAAAAAAGCCTCGACTCAGAATGTGTACTGGGTGTCGCTGGTCAAACTAGGTTTTTTCCTAGTTAATAAAGGTTTTACCTCTAATAAATCAACCCGAACCACATTTATGGCTTCGGCATTTAGAACTGCAGCCATACTTAATAAAATACCATTATTAGGAAGGGGGCTACGCTATAAAGCTCTGCAAATAGATTTTTTTATTTTAAACAACATCAGTTAGGATATTCCAAGAAATTATTGCAGGAATTTGTTACTTAATAGTCGAAAAAATAAGCAATAAAGTACAAATAATCTCTCCGATCCAAACTACCTAAAGCACTAAAGCAATGGTTTTTGGACGACAGGGTACACCAGGAAACAAGTGTGCCTTCCATTATGAAAAGGAGAGCTGGTTTATAAGTATGCCGTGCCAGCTTTGTTTTTCGCAAAACTGGCACGGCATTTTTTAGGGACGTTATTAAAAATATAAAAGTGTGATATATACTGTGGCTATGGTAACAGATAAACAAAACAGCATGCTGATAGAATTGCAAAACAATGAAGATTGAATCATATTCTCGGAGCAAAAATATTAGTTATTATAGCGGGGGGGGGAACTTATGGATAATACCGTCAAAGAAGTTGTTTCAAAATATGTTAGAGAGACAGATGGCATCAAGTATTTTACCGGGGACAGCAGTGTCGGGGATGACCTCAATGCCACTGTGATTCTTGCCGAAACCTGTCCATATTATCAAGATGATGTAGAGGAGGAGTCTTTTCTTGAAGATGCGTTGACCTGTTACAACTGTCGTTTCAGGAGGTGGGCCCGCTCCGGATTTAGCTGCTATAAAGGTTTTCCAATCAGTTAATATTTATAAACTGTAAAAGCAATGCCTTAGGCAGAACTTAAAAATGTCCTTGGGAGGTTTAAAAAATTGATCAGGGTTTTATTGTGTGCTGATGATACTGACAGTATTGACAGTGCGTGGGGTACCGGTGAACTGGTCTACTCAATATCAGAGACAATGGAAAAACGCGGCTGGGGCAAGAGTTATGGTGTTACCAGGCACCAGTTGTTGATTCATCCAGATGTGCCGTACACCTCACATAACAGCTCCATGTGCTTTGCCGCAGACTTAAATGAATCGGATCTTAATGCTTTAACCAGTTACGCAATTGAGTATTTATTTAAAGAAAGTGCGCCGGGGTCTGATCCAGGTCTGTGTATAGCAGTGCCTGATCGGCTCAAACAGCCTGATTTGCTTATTGCTTTTGGCCGAAAGGCCAAGGATGTTGTGGTAACCATGCAGGAGGCCTATAGCCTCGCGCGGCAGTTGGGTGTGCATCTTTCCGAACATGGTGGGACCGGTCAGGGGGTCATCGGTGCGCTTGCTGGAGTGGGTTTGCGCTTAAGCGGTAATGACGGCCGTTTGAGGGGTAGGCTGGAATTAATAAGCAAGAATGGTATAGCCGATGTTTCCAGTATTCTGGCACAGACCAATATAGCTCAGGTGCAGAGCCAGGACGGGGTTTTGCTGGCAGATGATGAGTTGGTGATGCTTGGGGATAAGGTAAAGCCGATTATGATGGACGGAAAGTTTGTTTTACTGGTAGCTCCTATTAGTGCCGGAGGCGCTGGCGGTGCAAAATGGCAGACGCTAACCAAGCAGCAGTTAAAGAAATATTAAAGAAAGATTAAAGAATTTTTTGTTCCGGGAGACTGCCGGGCTTCCCGTTGTAGAATAAGGATGAGTTTAAATAAATTGATAGCTTGTTCTTCTTCCAAATAGGGCCTGGGCAGAGTTTTAAATTTGCATAATTAATTCATTTAAAGGGGTGATTAAGAGAAAATTTACTAAGTTGGAGTTTGTAAACAGCATTTAATTGAATTCAAAAAAAAGGGGGCTAATCATGTTTATTAAGAGTACGAGGGCAAAAACAAAGGCCTTAATAGTTTTAGTACTGGCATTATTAATGCTTTTTTCTCTGACAGGTCTGTCTTGTGCCCAGCCTATAGACATACAGGGACACTGGGCGGAGAGCGAAATCAGCAGTTGGGTGAGCAAAGGGTTTGTCACTGGTTATCAGGACGGAACATTCAAACCGGACAACAGTATTTCTAGAGCGGAATTCGTAACACTGGTCAACAGGTCCTTCGGTTTTACAAATTCCGCCAACACCAATTTTTCTGATGTTTTATCAACTGATTGGTTTGCTGGTGAGATCGCCAGAGCAAAAGCAGTCGGCTATGTATCCGGCTATGAGGACGGCACCTTTAGGCCTAATGCGGAAATCAGCCGGCAGGAGGTCGCCACCATGCTGGCCAGGATGTTAAAGCTGGAACCTTCGACAAATTTTGCTGCGGTCAGTAAATTCAAAGACGCAGGGGATATTCCCCAGTGGAGCAAAGGCTTTATTGACGCAGTCGTGTCCGGAGGACTGATGAACGGGTATCCTGACCTTACCTTCTTAGCGGGACAAGCCATTACTCGTGCTGAAGCAGTTATTACATTAGATAAAGCGGTAACAACAAGTGGAAAGAGTATTACTATTCAGCCAGGAACACAAGGCCAAACTTCCGGCACGAATAACTCAGGCGGCAGTGGTTCCCAAGCAGATAGTGACACTATAAACATCAGTAATATATTAGCTACAAACACCCTCGGTAAGTTTAAATTCGACACCGACAAGGTGACCACGGTTTCGGAACTGGAGGGCAAAATCTTGGCTGACGGGATTGCTACCAAGACTTTTGCTAAAAGGGACACCGGTGAGGATGGTAAGGCCTGGAACTGCTTCATAGCGACTACGCCATATGAAAAAGACCGTGATTATGTAATAACCTGCCTAGACCCGTTTAAAATCAAAGGGGAGAACACTGTAAGGTGGTCAAGCTCAGAAGCTGCCCCGGCCGCCCTGAACGTTGCGGCAGAAGATGTTGGCAATAACGGGAACGGGTCTGACCTGGAAGTCAGCTTTGGCGGTCCGAAAGGGCAAAACACCCGAATAACTACTTATCGTATCATGGTAGTCAAATCGGACGATGCATCATCCTTCACCTTGTCTGCTGCCAATGACGTTTCATCGGGGAACTATACGACGGTAGAAAAAGAAATTGACAGAGAAAGTTATGTGAAAAAATTGTCTCCCAGTGCCAGGGACGTGGACGGGAAAACCATTACTACCGGCGTTGCTTATAAAGTATTCGTACTTTCGGTTGCCGACGGGTCCAATGCCAAGGTAAATGCGCTTTCTAAGCCTTCCAATGAAATCACTCTTATTGGTAAGTCAGGTGGCAGTGGCGGTGGCGGAGACGACGATACGCCTGAGGCGCCTGTTTATGTGAGCTCCGAGGTGACCACCAAGGGAGATGTGAGTATCACCTTTAGTAAAGAAATGGCCGATCCGTCCGGCAAACAGGCGCAGTTTGCCGTGACGGTGGACGGTGTTGAAAATGTGGTGACGGCGGTGCAATCCACCGATACGCCCGGTAAGATCAAACTGGTACTGACTACCAAGGTAACCGCCGGCCAGGTAGTGACTGTGACATACACCAAGGGTGTGGACAACGCCAGCCGGGTTAAGTCATCAGATGGTGGCGTGCTGGATTCCTTCGGGCCTGAGGTAGTAACGAACAAGCTTTCCGGGGTGGTGCCTGTATACGTGAGCTCTGAGGTGACCACCAAGGGAGATGTGAGTATCACCTTTAGTAAAGAAATGGCCGATCCGTCCGGCAAACAGGCGCAGTTTACCGTGACGGTGGACGGTGTTGAAAATGTGGTGACAGCAGTGCAGTCCACCGATACACCCAGCAAAATCAAACTGGTGCTAACCACCAAAGTGACCGGTGATCAGGCGGTAACCGTGACATACACTAAGGGTATAGATGATGCCGGACAGATCAAGTCGGCGGACGGTGGCGTGCTGGATTCCTTTGGGCCTGTGTCAGTAGGGGACAACCTTCCGGGGGCGGCGCCTGTCTACGTGAGCTCCGAGGTGACCACCAAGGGAGATGTAAGTATCACCTTTAATAAGGATATGGCGGATCCTGCCGGCAAGCAGGCGCAGTTTGCCGTCACTGTGGACGGTATTGAAAATGTAGTGACCGCCGTACAATCCACAGAAACACCCAACAAAATCAAACTGGTGTTGACCACCAAAGTAACCGGTGATCAGGCGGTAACCGTTACATACACCAGGGGCGCCGATAACGCTAGCCAGGTTAAGTCGGCAGACGGTGGCGTGCTGGAGTCTTTTGGGCCTGAGGCAGTGACGAACAACCTTCCGGGGGCAGCGCCTGTTTATGTAAGCGCTGAGGTGACCAATAAGGGAGATGTGAGCATTTTATTCGACAAGGATATGGCGGACCCCGCCGGCAAGCAGGCGCAGTTTGTTGTAACTGTGGACGGTGTTGAAAATGTTGTTACTGAGGTGCAATCCACTAATACACCCAATAAGATCAAACTGGTGCTAACCACCAAAGTCACCGGCAGCCACGCCGTGACCCTGGCATACACCAAGGGCGCCGATGACGCTAGCCAGGTTAAATCGGTTGATGGTGGCGTGCTGGAATCTTTCGGGCCAGTGGAAGTGTCGAACAATTCATAGGAGGTTCATAACTTGCTTAAATTCATTAGTAAAAAATTTTTGGCTATGTCGTTGGTATTAATGCTGTCCTTGCTGACTGCTTTACCGGCGCTGGCCGGAGACGGAGACGGAACTGGGGGCGGCAAAGGAGACTCCTTAAGACTGGTTTCATCAACTCCAGCCAGCGGGCAGCAGAATGTTTCACTTCCTGTGGAAATCCATCTCACCTTCAATAAAAACGTAGTAAATATGACTGTCAGCGATATTAACCAGAAATGCTTCAGCCTTTACACCGCTGCGGGAAGCGCTGTCCCCATTGAAGTAGTGTTGGCTGACGACCAGGTTGAGCCCGAGAAGAAGAGAGACATATCATTAAAGCCTCTGCGGAGCCTGCAGCCAGGCACTGAGTATGTAGTAAGAATAGCGCCGGAATTAAAGTCCAAAAGCGGCGTCACTTTAGGAAGTGAAGTTTCTATTGCCTTTACAACCGCGGCAGCTGATATCGGGAGCTCCGGCGGTGACGGGCCAGCGGTACAGCCTTCTGGTACTGCGGAGCAGGGAGTAACAGAGCCGGCCCCGGCAGTTGTTGGTGACAACAGTTTTAGCAGCAACGGGCAAAATTCAAATCCACCGGTTGCGGGTGCTGTAACCCAGCAGGAAACTGTGCCAGACGCCCCTACGGTTGATAATACGACTGCTGACAATAACACACCCGCGGATACGGAAACGCCTGCCGCAGCCCATGATACAGAGCAAGCTTCGGCATCTGTACAAACCCCGGGACAGAGTATGAATAAAGGAATATTACTGGCACTGGGACTGGCCTTGGTTGCAGGGGCAGGCGGATATGTATACATGCGCAAAAGAAAATAACAGTTAGTTAAGAAGGCAGAGGTGAATAGTGACGAAGAAGAAGCTGATTTATATTATATTGTTTTTGGCCCCCTTTGCCTTTATCTTTCTTTCCCTGTTTGTAGGCAGGTATCCGCTGTCTGTACCGGAGGTAGCCCGAATCCTGTGGGGTAAATTGATTTTTAGCGCATGGGGCTTGCAGGATATATCCACAACCATCGTTTGGGATATCAGACTGCCCCGGGCTATCCTGGGCGCTCTGGTGGGCGGGTCGCTTGCCGTCAGCGGAGCCGCCTTTCAAGGGTTGTTCCGCAATCCTCTGGTGAGTTCCGGCATTCTGGGTGTCAGCTCGGGGGCCGGCTTCGGGGCTGCCCTGGCGATTCTGCTGTTCAATACAACTTCATATATTTATATCTTTGCTTTTTGTTTCGGGGGGATGGCTGTTTTATTTAGTTTTTTGATTGGAAAGATTTACAATACAACTCCGACCATCATGCTGGTTTTAGGCGGAGTGATTGTATCTTCTGTTTTCTCTGCCTTAATTTCCTTTGCCAAATACGTGGCAGACCCTTATAATCAACTGCCGGCTATTACATTTTGGCTGATGGGAAGCCTGGCCTCGGCCCGCTACCAGGATATTATGGTGGCGGGTGTTCCAATGTTGCTGGGAATAGCAGGTCTTATCGCCGTCCGGTGGCGGATCAATATTCTGTCCATGGGCGATAGGGAAGCCCATACCCTGGGTTTAAATACAGCGCTCAGCAAAGGTATAGTAGTTATCTGCGCCACCCTGGCCACAGCCGGAGCTGTCTGTGTCAGCGGCATTATTGGATGGGTGGGACTGGTGATTCCTCATATCGGGCGCATGCTGGTAGGTAATGATAATAAGATATTAATACCCACGAGTTTAGCTCTCGGCGCCTGTTTCTTAATCCTTGTGGACAACCTGGGAAGAGTGATCAGTGGCTCGGAAATACCCCTGGGTATCCTTACCGCTCTGGTAGGGGGACCGTTCTTTGTTTACCTGCTGAAAAAAACGAAGGGGGGAGGCTGGTAATATTGCCTTTAGTTGAAGTGAGTAACGCCGGCTTTGGTTATAACGGGCGGGCAATTTTTAAAAATATCAATCTAGAGGTAAGGGAAGGAGAGGTTTTCTGTATTGTTGGTCCCAACGGGTGCGGAAAAACTACCTTTTTGGATTGCCTCCTGGGATTACTGAAGTTGGATCAAGGCGATATCCTGCTGGGAGGAAGAAATATAAAAACTATTCGCCCGCCCGATGTCGCCAAAGTACTGGCTTATGTGCCCCAGTCTCATCAAAAAACCTTTCCTTATACAGTGATGGAAATAGTCTTGATGGGGCGGGCTTCCTACACGGGAATTTTTAGTTCCCCGTCTCCCGCAGACATTAGTATTGCCGAAGAAGCCCTCGCAATAGTCGGTTTACAGGAATACAGGAACAGGCCTTATACGCAGTTGAGCGGCGGAGAAGGGCAATTGGTAATGATTGCCAGGGCGCTGGCGCAAAAGACCCCCGTGATCATCATGGACGAGCCCACCGCACACCTGGATTTCAAGCACGAGTTGACTGTTTTGGAAACCATGGTGCAGTTGGTCCGGAATACGGGCAAGTCTGTAATCATGGCGACACACTTCCCGAACCACGCCTTCTATTTCGAAAACAATGACGTACCGACATCCGTGGCACTCATGGATAAGCTGACTTTTTCGGTTATTGGCAGACCTGGGGAGGTTTTATCGGAAAAAAATTTGAAGTCACTCTATAGAATTAATGCCAGGGTGGTATCCTACCAGCTTGATCATAACACCGAAGTAAAGCAGATTATACCGATTAGTACGCTGTATAGCAAGGAAAGTGAAAGGGTGAACTAACATAAGCAATCACAAAGCTTCCAAAGTGATTTGTATAATTTTGCTGTTAATGCTGCTGGTTGGCTTGCTGGCAGCAGGTTGTGCGAAAAATGAAACGGTGGTTGATACTCCGGCAGATTCTATTAAGGACACAGGCTTTGTAACAGTTACCGACTTTATCGGGCGTCAGGTAAAAGTTCCTGATCAAGTGGAAAGAATTGGTTGCCTATATGCCTATACCGGGCACGTGGTTACAATGCTTGGTAGAGGGTCTGATATTGTGGCCGTTGTGGAAGGTCTCAAGAGGGATGTCATGATGACGGAGATGTCCCCAGGTATTAAGGACGCAGTAGTGCCTTCTGCGGAAGGGGCGATCAATATCGAGGAATTGATCAAAGCAGACCCCGATCTAGTATTTATCAGGAACGAGACTGCTCAGAGTGAAGGGGAAATTGAGAAGCTGGAGAAAAGCGGCATCCCATACCTGGTTGTTGATTATCGAAACATTAAGGAGCAGATGTATACCATAGAAATGATCGGAAAGGCGATTGGTGCGCACGAACAGGCAAAAGAGTACAACGATTATTACCAGCACTGTATTGACCTGGTTCAGGCAAGAGTCGCCGGCATTCCAGAAAAAGAAAGGGTCACGGTTTACCACTCTGTCAACGAAGCCACCCGGACGGACGCCAAGGACACCTTGCCGGCAGATTGGTTAAAAGTGGCCGGGGTAAATAATGTTTCTATTAATGAGAACTTAAAGTTGCTGGGAAACAAGTATTTTGCCAGCCTGGAGCAGATATTGATGTGGGATCCGGAAGTCATCCTGGCAAACGAAGCGGGTGTTGCCGATTATATGATGACCAATAGGCAGTGGTCGGCGTTAAGGGCGGTAAAGAACAACAAGGTTTACCAGATGCCTAACGGTGTGTCTCGCTGGGGTCATCCCGGCTCGCTGGAAACTCCGCTGGCTATATTATGGACGGCAAAGACTATATATCCGGACCGTTTTACCGACTTGGACATGGTTGCGGAAACAAAAACATTTTATAAGGATTATTTCCGTTATGAAGTCTCTGATGATGAAGTGGCTAGTATCTTGAGCGGTGTCGGCATGAGAGCAAAAAAAGAAGGAAAGCGAATATAATATCCATATTTGGCCGTAAATATATTATTATGTCTGGCGCCAAGAAAGGTTGGACTTACTGTAGACAATAATCAAAGCCGCCTGAACAAAGCAACGGACGGGGTTGCTCTGACGGCGGCTGACGATCCTCTTTCCACCAGTAAAAGCGATCTGGATAACCGGATAATCGAGCTATGCATAATGCTACGATACCAATTCAGCTGTGGATTTGACGGGCGAAAGAGCATCTATTGGTATTATGCACCAATTAAAGGGATTCTAAACAGCTTCCCTGTAAGTTTGCTTAATACCATAATTGACTGGTAAGGAAAATATATGTAGAATTTAAGCATATTATAAAGACGGAAGTGAGATTATTAGTAATGTTCTACCAGCCTGAGTTTAATCTCTTATGTGCTTCTACGGTTTCAGTAAAGGAGAGCTGATGCTATATGGATTTTGATGCGCCATACTCCAGAAGAGGTAGTTATTCCGTTAAACATGATGGCCTGGCGGAAAAATTTGGCCTGACCGGTGAAGAGTGGCTGCCTTTATGGGTTGCTGATATGGATTTTCCCTCACCCCAGGTGGTTAAAGATGCTATTATCAAGCGTGCTGAACAGGGCGCTTATGGTTATGTGGGGGGCTACCAGTCCCAATATAAAGATATAGTATATGCCTGGTTTGCTGGCAGGCAGGGCATACAGGTAGATAGAAAGGCTTTTTTAGTGAATGATACCATAGTTGCTGGCATAAACCGGATGATTAGAGCTTTTAGTCAAAAGGGCGACAAGGTGATTATTCAAACACCGGTATATCCACCTTTTCATTATGCAGTGATCAACAATGAAAGAGAGCTGGTTTATAATCCACTTAAAAAAACAGCAACAGGTTACGAGATGGATTATGATGATTTAGTCGCCAAGATTGATAGCAGGTGTAAGCTTCTGATTTTTTGCAGCCCGCATAATCCGGTGGGTAGGGTGTGGCGCCTGGAGGAACTGAAAAAGTTATGGGAAATTTGTTATCAGCATAATATCTTAATTATATCCGATGAAGCTCACGCTGATATTGTGTACAGCGGGCATAAGCATATTAATTTTCTGAATGTAGCTTCACAGGTCAAAGAAAGGGTGATTGTTTGCACATCACCCCATAAAACTTTCAATATGGCAGGCTTACAAATATCCAATTTGATTATTCCCAATGAGCATTTGCGCCATGCCTATGCCAGGATGTTGTTAAGAGAGGCCTATCCCAAGCCAAATATATTTGCCCTGGTAGCATGTATGGCGGCATATGGCAAGGCTGCGCCGTGGCTAGAGGAGTTACTTGTTTATTTAGAGGCAAACCGGGATTTTATTGCCGAATACTTAGCGCAGGAAATACCTCAAATAGGCTATGATAAACCAGAGGGCACTTTTTTGGCCTGGCTGGATTTTAGTGCCTTCGGGCTGACGGGGGAAAAACTGCGGGAGCTAATTTTAAAGAAGGCCAGGGTTGTGCTAAATGATGGTGCAGTTTTTGGAGTAGAGGGAAATTCTTTTATGCGACTAAACTTTGCATGCCCCAGAGCGCAAATTGAAATAGCCTTGGAGCGGATTAAAAAAGCATTGTCTTAATTATATGGAGGTAAACAATGTCATTATATCGGTTTTCCGGCAGAACACCGGTAATAGGTACAGGAAGTTATGTGAGTGAGTTGGCTATGGTCATTGGTGATGTTAAGATTGGTGACAATTGCTACATTGGACACGGAGCTATTCTCAGGGGTGATTATGGAACTATCGAAATAGGCCCGGGCACTGCCATAGAGGAGGGTACTATTGTCCATGCCCCGCCTGGCGGTACCTGCCGGATTGGCAGGAGTGTCACGGTTGGACATGGTGCGATAGTACATGCCGAAGATATTGGAGACTATGCGTTAATTGGTATGGGCGCAATAATAAGCCTCCATGCCAGAGTTGGTAATTGGGCTATTGTGGCTGAGGGAAGTGTGGTAAAAAGTAAACAGTGTATTTCCGAAAAAGTAGTTGTAACCGGGAACCCGGCCCGTATTGCCAGAAGTATTGAGCCTAAGGATATAGAATTTTTAACAGGTGCAAAACAGCTTTATGTGGATCTAGCTCATCAATACTTAAGAGAAGGGAAGGAAAAATAGGGAGGGCTTCTGGAAAAGTTGATTTGCTGACAGGTGATTTACCAATTAAATAGGATTACTCTAATAGTGTTAGGAATAATTGTTTTTAAGTCATTTTGTAATTTGTTTAAGTGGACATAAAAAAATAGCACAGAGGATTAGAAAAAGAACGGTTAGGATTAATGGAGTTAACCTAAAAGTGTTAGCGATATTTAGAATATTCCACCTTTATGTACTAGTTATTTTAAGGATATAAAGAGCGCTATAAAAATGAGGTGAGCGTCAAAAGAATTAACCTGAAAGTGTGAAGAATATTTAGAATTTTCATTCTTGACAAACATTTCTTTGTTTGTTAATGTGAACATAAATAAATACATAGAGGGGATTGAAGATGAGGTACGCAGAGACGGGGTATAATTTAGAAATTGATTTATCGACAGGAAACATTGAGAAGGTAGAAACCGACCCAAAATGGACTGAGCTTTACCTTGGGGGGTTAGGTACCAACGCAAAGATAATGTGGGATAGGGTCCCCCCTGAAACTGAGCCCTTTTCTCCTGATAATCTGCTAATCTTTAGCAGTGGTCTTTTAGGCGCCACACCTGCCGTTGGTGCTAATCGGACCATAGTGACCGCAATTTCTCCCCAGACGCAATTTATGGCATATTCAATGATGGGGGGATTTTTTGCATCTGAAATGAAGTATGCAGGTTATGACAAGATCATTATTCGCGGCAAGTCCCCCAAGCTCGTTTATTTGTGGATTAGCGATGACAAAGTAGAAATTCGTGATGCTTCTCATTTAGCTGGCAAGGGCGCTGTTGAAACTCAGGAACTGATTAAACAGGAATTAAAGGATATGAGAATCCACGTGGCAGCTATCGGCCTGGCTGGTGAAAACCGGGTCTTTTTTGCCTCCATCGAGCAGGGCAGATCTAGTGCCAGCCGGCAAGGACTGGGTGCCGTGATGGGGGACAAAGGGTTAAAGGCAATAGCCATACGTGGCAAGAAGGACATCAGCATAGCCAGGCCGGAGGAATATATTAAGCTTTGTGATGATGTAATGCAATATATCCAGTTTCGGCAAGCTAATCCAATTCCCGGGGTAATGCCCATTTTGTCTATACTTGGTTCACCGCAGGAGATGCTGCACGTTGATGAGAAGTGGCACACTGAAAATTTCGTATGGGGCAATGCCCGCGTCCGGAGAAAGGGCTTTTGGACCGAGGAAATCGAAAAGAAGTGGGAAGAAACACAATTAGGTGCGCGGACGCGATTAATCAGCTGCTATAATTGCCCTCTGAAATGCGGGGCGACAATTTCCATCCCAGGTATATCCAGATACATGATGAAGTGCTTCTCCAAGCTGACTTATACGATGGCGGCCTTTTCAGATCTGGATTTTGGCTTTAGAATCGCTCAGCGTGCCACGGAGTATGGCATCGACGGTTTTTCAGGTCCGCAAGTGATGGCCTTCGCCGTTGAGCTGAAAGAAGCCGGCATCTTGACCGACAAGGACTTTGAAGGCTGTCCGTCTGATAATGAGGGGAGATTCTACTGGCTCTTGGACAGAATTGTCCGGCGGGAAGGTATTGGCGAAGTTCTGGCCGACGGCACTTATTGGGCAGCCAAAAAGATTGGACAAGGCGCGGAGGAATTTGCTCATAACAATATCAGAAAACATGAGCAGGCGCCGCTCAAGCTGGGCATGATTAATCCCATTTATTACTTGATGTATTCTACCAACGAAAAGTCAAACATTACCCAGATTGAAGGACAGTTTCCCCAGGCGCCTTACCCTGAGCGGGAGCAGAGAGAAGAGTTTGTCAAGGATTGGTTCCAGGTTCCTAATGACAGGATTAAGGAATATTTCCTGAAGTGGGAGCCCCGCGGTGAATTCTCCATGCCGTATTATCCGGGCATTCAAGAATGCTGTGAGATAGTTGATTGGATGGAGAGGATGCACTACATTGATGATGCTGTCGGGGTATGCGCTGGTTTATCATCATTTCCTCTGAAGCCTCCTTATCATATTCACAATTACCCCAATTTTGTCACAGCGGGAACCGGGATCGAAATAGATGAAGCGGAGCTAGTCAAAATATCCAAGCGTAACCGTCAGTTAGTTAGGGCGAATAATGTCAGAAGAGGCTTGCGGAGGGCTGATGATACGCCGCCCGAAGACCATTGGAAGAAGAGACTGCCTGAGTATGAAAAACAGCTCCTTGATGCTTATTTCGAATTTAAAGGATGGGATATGGACGGTGTTCCTACAAAAGAGTCTTTACAAAGTTTGGATTTGAATTATGTAGTTGAAGACTTTGAACAGAGAGGGATCATAAAAGATGGCCAAGACTAAGAAGATAATCAAGACAATTAAAATTGACATCGAGAAGTGTAATGGTTGCCGGGCATGCGAAGTGATCTGCTCCGCCTTCCACGCTAACCCAAGGTATAGCAGCAATAACCCGGAGCGGTCACGTATCCGGATGATCCGTGAACCACTCAATGACATATATCTTCCTGTATACGCCGGTGAATATGCTCCGGCTGAATGTATGGGGAGAGACATATACGTGCTTGATGGCAGGGAGTATGAAGAGTGCGCCTTCTGCAGGGCTGCCTGCCCGTCAAGGGATCTTTTTCATGAGCCAGATTCTGGTCTGCCACTCAAATGTGATATGTGTGAGGACGATCCGCCGCAAGAAGAGCCCCTGTGTGTTAAGTGGTGCATCAATGATGCGTTAATTTATGAAGTAAGGGAAGAGGAAGTTGAAGAGGAAGAGGATATAGACGAAGTAGAGATCGGATTACAGTCGTTGGTTGACAAGCATGGAATGCAAAAGTTAGTGGAGACTATTACCCGAATGTCACTAAAGGACTAAACTAATGAAAGAAGAGGATTTCGTGGAAACTGTAACCCCCTTCAAAGAAGTAATTGATGAAATAAAGCAGGGCGGCGGAGAAGCCGTCAAATACTGCTACCAATGTGGGAAGTGCGATACTGTTTGCCCCTGGAATAAGGTAAGAACTTTCAGTATGCGCAAGCTAATCCGGGAGGCTACCTTCGGTTTGACCGAAATTGAGAATGAAGAAATCTGGCGCTGCACCACTTGCGGGAAGTGCGTCCAGAAATGCCCGCGTGACGTCAAGCAGATTAATAACATGATCGCAGTGCGCCGGATGGCCACCGGCTATGGTGTATTTCCTGCCGCTGTCAAGCCGATCCGCGGAATTGCCTCCAACCTAGGCGCAGAAGGCAACCCTTTCGGTGAAAGCCGGAAAAATAGGGCGGATTGGGCCGATGGTCTCTCCGTTAAAACCTTTGAGGAAGGCATGGAAGTTCTATATTACCCCGGCTGCTACCTCTGCTATGACCCAAGGTTGAAGAAGGTAGCCAAAGCCACGGCCAGTGTCCTCAACAGGGCCGGAGTGGATTACGGGATCCTGGGCGAGCAGGAGAACTGCTGCGGGGAAAGCATCCGCAAGACCGGCAATGAGGAATTGTTCAGGAAATTAGCCAAAGATAACATCAAAACGTTTATCGAAAACGGTGTTAAGAAAATAGTGGTATCTTCCCCGCACTGCTTACACACCTTCAAGAACGAGTATCCTGAATTTATGGCGAATTTTGAAGTATTGCATATAACCGAGTTTTTGTTCCAGTTGATTAACGAGGGAAGACTACAAATCAATAAGGAATATGCGAAGAAAATTGTATATCATGACCCCTGCTATCTAGGCCGGCATAACGGTGTGTTTGATCAGCCGCGCGGGATCTTAACGAAGGTACCCGGTCTGGAACTAAAAGAATTTGCCGAGTCGCGGGAAGAAAGCTTCTGCTGCGGCATGGGTGGTGGCAGGATTTGGATGGAAACACATACTTCCGACCGGTTCTCCAACCTCAGGTTGAAAGACGCCATTGACCTTGGCGCTGAAGAACTGGTTACCGCATGCCCCTATTGCATCACCATGTTTGAGGACAGTAGAGCGGTTGGAAACTTAGATGACGTGATCCAAGTCAAGGATATCACGGAGGTTCTCAACGAGGTGATTTAGTGGCGAGGAAGCCGGACATGCAGGAAGCAATTGGAGTAACCGGTATGAAAGATGTAGTAGCGGAGGTAATCTGTGATCGCTTTTCAGAGGGTGGATGGCTCAGGACCGCGGCTTACATGCCTAGAGAGATGGAGTTAACCATCTATGTGAATGAGAAAGCGCTGGTTACTATCTTGTGCACTGCGGCCAAGCTGGATTATCTTGTCTTTGGCTACCTTTACGCCGAGGGAATCATCTCATGCGCCGGCGATGTGGCAAGCGTACGGTTGAGTAAAGAGGAATCGCTGGCCGACGTGAGGCTGAAGAACCCTAGGAATGAATTGCCGACGTTGCGCAAACTTGGCTGCAGCGGCAGTTCAATTTTTAAAACTCAAGGACAAAGAGTTAATTCGGATCTTGTTGTTGCACCGGAGGAAGTGCTGTCACTGATGCAGAAATTGCAAGAGCAGATGGAGCTGTATCCGATTAGTGGCGGCGTGCACACTTCCGCTCTATCCGATACCAAGAACCTGCTGGTGGTGGCTGAGGATATCGGACGTCATAACACCTTGAACAAAATCCAGGGCGAATGTTTATTGCGGGGTATACCAACCAGGGATCGTCTAGTGCTGATTACTGGCCGCATATCGTCCGAGATGCTGCTCAAGGCGGCAAGGATGGAAACGCCGGTTGTTGTTTCACGGCACGCGCCGACGGAGAACGCCATTTTACTTGCACGTGATTTGGGCATTACCCTGGTTGGCCAGGCCCGTAATAGCCGCCTAGCGGTGTTTACCCATCCGGAGCGGCTTGGTTTGCCGACAAATTAAGTATGGTTAACCCGTAGAATTAGGGAAAACCTGGTGAGGTGATAGAAAGTGGAAGAAGAACTGTTGTTAAAAGATAAGATTCAACAACTTCGCGATAGTGGTGGCTCCAATTTTGGAGACGTTATGATTGTTGGTGGCGGAATCAGCGGTATTCAAGCCTCCCTTGATCTGGCCGCTGCTGGTTTTAAGGTCTACCTGGTTGAAAAAAAGCCGAGCATCGGGGGCCATATGGCTCAACTGGATAAAACGTTTCCCACCAATGACTGCTCCATGTGAATACTCGCACCCAAGCTGGTCGAGGTCGGCCGGCATCCAAATATTGAGGTCCTGACATATACTGAAGTGGACAGCATTGTCGGGGAAGCAGGGGATTTTAAGGTCAAGCTGATCAAAAATCCCAAGTATATCAATGAGGAGAAGTGCACGGGCTGTACTGTCTGTGTGGAGTACTGCCCAGTCAAATATCCGGATGAATTTAACCAGGATATTTCCATGAACAAGGCTATTCACATCTTTTTTCCTCAGGCGATTCCTTTAGTCGCCTATATTGATGAAAGCTGTCTATACCTGAAAGAGAATAAGTGTCGTATTTGCGAAGGAGTATGTAAAAATAATGCAATCGATTTGAAACAATTGCCGGAAATTAAAGAGATCAATGTGGGGGCGGTAATTCTGGCCCCCGGCTTTGAGCCGTATGATCCCAAGCTCCGGGCGGAATATCACTACGGTGATTTCGTAAACGTGATCACTAGTATGGATTTTGAACGGCTGTTGAGCTCCACCGGTCCATATTCTGGTGAGATCCTGCGTGCTTCCGATAAGAAGCACCCTCACAAGTTGGCCTGGATTCAGTGTGTCGGCTCTAGGCAGGTTACCGAGGGTGGCCATAGTTATTGTTCAGCCGTATGTTGCACTTATGCACAGAAACACGTGATTTTGACCAAAGACCACGACGTTGATGCCGAGTGTACAATTTTCCACAATGATATCCGCTCCTATGGGAAGGATTTTGAGCGGTTCTACGAAAGGACAGTAAGGTTGCCCGGGGTCAGGTTTATTAGAAGCTATACCTCAATCGTAGGAGAGGACCCGGTAACCAAGAATGTCACCATCCGGTATTCTACACCCGATAATGGTGTAAAAGAGGAAGAATTCGACATGGTGGTGCTGTCCATTGGCTTGAGTCCTCCTACTGGTGTGAGGGAAATGGCGAAAAAGTTTGGCATTGAGCTTACCGCACACGATTATTGCAAGCTCAATCCGGCCAATCCGATGGAAACTAACAGGCGCGGGATTTTCGTCAGCGGTGCTTTCCAGGGACCGATTGATATTCCAGAGTCGGTATTTAGCGCCAGTGGTGCCGGCTCCCAGATTGGCGAGCTGCTTAACCGCAGGCGGGGGAACCTGTCCACGGAAAGGGTATATCCGGAGGAGCAGGATGTTTCTGAGGAGGAGCCGAGGGTAGGCGTCTTTGTCTGCCACTGTGGCGCCAACATTTCCCGGGTAGTCAGCATTGGGGCCACAGTAGAGTATTGCAAGACCTTGCCAAACGTTGTCCATGCCCAGGAACAGCTATTTTCATGCGCCACCAACTCTGCCAAGGAGATCACCGACACGATCAAGGAGAAAGGGCTCAACCGCGTGGTTGTTGCCGCCTGCTCCCCCAGAACGTTGGAGCCGTTATTCCGGGACACCGTCCGGGAGGCGGGAATTAACCAGTATTACTACGAAATGGCTAATATCCGGGAGCATGATTCCTGGGTCCACTCGAGGGAAAAAGAAGAAGCCACCAAGAAGGCGTGGGACATCATTCGGATGTCGGTAGCCCGGGCCTGCAACCTTGAGCCGCTGCAGGAGTTTGACCTGCCGGTAAATAAGGCGGCTCTGGTGGTTGGCGGGGGTATTGCCGGTATGGTTTGCTCCCTCTCCATCGCTAATCAGGGGCATGAGGTTTACCTGGTTGAGAAGGATATGGCCCTGGGGGGGATCGCCCGTAGAATAAGCCATACCCTGGAAGGTATGGATGTCCAGGTCTATTTACGCGACATTACTGAAAAGATTTATAAACATCCCTTAATCCATGTTTATACCGGAGCCACCATTACGGAGGCCACTGGTTATATTGGGAATTTCGTCACTACGGTGAGGTCTAACCGGGGGATTGCGGAAATAAAACATGGTGCTGCCATCCTGGCTATTGGCGCAGATCTATACACACCGACTGAATACCTGTACGGTGAAGATGAACGGGTCATGACCCATCTGGAGCTGGATGAAGAAATCAAAAGGAGCAGCGAAAAAATTGCCAACGCGGAAAGCGTTGTAATGATTCAGTGTGTCGGTTGTAGAAATGAGGACAGGAATTATTGCAGCAGGATCTGCTGTAGCGAGTCTGTGAAAAATGCCCTGAAGTTAAAAGAGATGAATCCTGAGCGGGATGTCTACATTCTCTTCCGGGATATCAGGACATATGGGCTGAAAGAGGATTATTACCGGGAGGCTGCCAGTAAAAATATCAGGTTTATTCGTTATGAGCCTGAGGATCCGCCTGTGGTGGAGCCTGGCGAGTCAGATGAGGGTAAACCTGTGCTAAAGGTTACCGTAACCGATCCGGTACTGTTGAAAAAAATTGAATTGGACGCTGACATCCTTGCTCTGGCGGCTGCTGTGATCCCCTCAGAAGCAATCAAGGAAGTAGCTGCATTATTCAAGGTAGTATTGAGTCCTGACGGCTTCTTCAAAGAAGCTCACGTCAAATTAAGACCTGTTGAGTTTGGTACAGACGGTGTTTACTTGTGTGGAGCGGCTCACTATCCCAAGTTTATCCAGGAAACCATTAACCAGGCTTATGGAGCTGCAGGCCGGGTCTTAACGTTGCTCTCGCATGATATAGTTGTCGCCTCCGGCGCTGTTTGCGAGATAGATGAGAAGAAGTGCATGGGGTGCGGGGCATGTGCCGCAGTTTGTACCTATGGCGCCCTAAGTCTAAATGATACAAGATTGGGCAAAAAGGCAGTAATTAATCCTGTACTATGTAAAGGAGATGGCCTTTGCAACGCCAAATGTCCAACAGGGGCTATTTCACTCAAGCACTTTACCGATGACGAGATCATGAGCGAAATTGATGCTCTGGTTGGAGGATTGTAGAGATTTCTGGATACTAACGCAGGAGGTGAAAACAAATGAGTGCAGAGCTTAAATTTAAACCGAAAATATTAGGTTTTGCATGCAACTGGTGAGCATACGGCGCTGCAGATTTGGCTGGAGTTTCCAGACTACAATATGCTACTGATATGAGATTGCTCCGCGTCATGTGTTCCGGCAGAGTGGACCTAAAACATGTGCTCAGGGCCTTCTCGAAAGGAATGGACGGGGTGTTTATCGGCGGTTGCCACTATAATGAGTGCAACTATATTACAAATGGTAATTACCACGCGCTAAACATGGTGCTGTTAGCTAAAAGGCTCCTGGAGCACATCGGGCTGAACCCGGAGCGGCTAACCATGAGGGTGATGTCCGGAGCTGAGGCAAACCTATATGCCGATCATGTTAATAGTTTTATTAAGACGATCAAGGGGTTGGGTCCGCTTGGCCAAAGCGAAGGCTTGGATAAGGAAGAACTGGCTGAAAGCCTTGCCAGGGTTACGAAGTTGGTCCCCTACATTAAGATCATGAAGAATGAAAAACTAGGGACGTTCCTTATGAATGAAGATGATTACGAGGGTCTGTTCACCAGAGATGAGATTGATAAATTGTTCAATGAAATGATCTCGTATTATATTGACCCGGTCAAGTGTCAGGCCTGTATGACCTGTGCCAGGAGATGCCCGGAAGGAGCGATTATCAGCGCCAAAGGGCAGGTCCACATCATTGACCAGGATAAGTGTATCAGATGCGGTTCCTGCATGGCTGGATGCCCGCCGCGCTTCGGCGCAATCAGAAAGCTGGAAGGTGGCGAGCCCGTACCGCCACCGCCACCGGAAGGTGAAAGGGCTGTGGTCAGGAAAGCCAAAGCACAATAACTTCACGTTAAATATAGCTAACAAGGTTAGCTAAAAGAAATTTAAAAATATTACCTATCTTTAGCAGTATAAATTGTTGAAACAGGTTTCGACAATTTATACTGCTTTTGTCTTGTTATCATACAGTGTATGACTTTCATACATAACTAAGAAAGTCTTCTCTCAATAATATACCCACCAATCTTTTATAACATAGCTGACGCAATCATTTAATGGAAAACAATAACTCTATGAAGTAGGGAAGTGCTGTCCAACAGGCGAACCTGCAATATTGCAGTGAGAAATTTTCTCATTACTCAGGTCCTAATGGTAGTTAGCATGATAATTGCATGACAATAGCAGTGGGCGATAGTAGAAAGCAATTGATAATATAAAACCTAAACTTCAGAAAAAGGCAAGGGGGGATTTCACGCAACTTTGAATTAATTATAGCCGTTATAACACTCAGATGTTGACTATTTAATGAGAGGGGAGGCTTTAGTCCCATTACATGTACCCTGACTTAAGATGGTGCTTTTAATAGTGGCCTCCGCCATTAAAGTAATGAACTTAAGTAAAGGGGGAATAATCAGGGGCGAATTACAAGAAAACCTTTCAAGCGATGTTAACAAGCAGGGTGAACTACCACAAGTTTCCAGGATAACTACTTAATAGTCCATTGAGAACATGTGCACAGAGTTCCTAAAAGACAAAGATAGATTGTAGCCTGTAAGAGTTTTATGTACAGACGTAAACAAATGTGTTTAAAATTGTGAATCTGAGCACAATGGTGCCCAATTATAAGAAACTTCGTGGCTGAAGGTCATGGCTACGGAGATACCCGCATGGGTAAAAAGATATGTAGAGGGGTTAAAAAATGAGGTACGCAGAGACAGGGTTTAATTTAGAAGTTGATTTGACTAAAGGAAATATTGAGAGGGTAGAAACTGACCCTAAATTAACTGAACTTTATTTGGGTGGTCAGGGTACTGCTGCCAAACTCTTCTGGGACAGGGTTCCTCCTGAAGTCAAACCCTTTGATCCCGAAAACCTACTCATGTTCAGCGCCGGCCTTTTACATGGCACTCCTGTTCCAGGTGCCAACCGTACTTCTGTCAATACCATTTCTCCCGCCACAGGCTTATTTGGACATTCCTTAATGGGAGGGTTCTTCGGGCCGGAACTCAAGTACGCCGGTTACGACAAAATCATCATTCGCGGCAAGTCGCCCGAACTGGTTTATTTGTGGATCCACAATGACAAAGTAGAAATCCGTGATGCCAGTCACCTTAAAGGATTGGGCATTAACGAAACTACGAAGGCCATTAGACAGGAATTAGGTGAACCCAGAGCCCAAGTGGCCTGCATTGGTCCGGCTGGTGAAAACCGGGTCTATACAGCTAGTATCGATTGCGGTTGGTCCAGCGCAGCCCGCGGGATAGGCCCGGTTATGGGAGACAAAAGGTTAAAAGCAATTGCCGTGCGTGGCACTAAAGACATTTACGTTGCCCACCCGCAAGAACTCTATGAAGAATGCAGAAAGATGTATAAGAAAATTAATGACAGCGATGGTTGCGGTGACTGGATGGCAGTCGATGAGGATGACAGCTTCCACCACAACAATTTCGCCTGGGGTAATGCCCGGACGCGGATAAAAAATTACTGGAGCGCTGAACTGCAAGAAAGATGGACACGCTGGAAATATGATAACATGGACCGGCAAATGGGTTGCTTTGCATGCCCGAAGGGTTGCATTAACGTTATTTCCTGGCAGGATAAACCTCGCTTTGCCTATAAATGCTACGGCAAAGATACCTACCATATGGCTGCCTTTAAAGAGCTGGACTACACCTATGGTATGCTTGGTAAAGCTATAAATTACGGTCTGGACTCCTACTCAACGGCACAACTCCTGGCGTTTGCTGTTGAGCTTTACGAGGCTGGTATTTTAACTGATAAGGATCTGCCTAATTTCCCGAAAGATTCCGGAGATAGAATCCTGTATCTCATGGAAATGGTTGTTCACCGGGAAGGGATTGGAGATACTTTAGCCTATGGCATTACTAAAGCGGCTAAAATGATTGGTAAAGGTGCAGAAAAATACGACCACAATACCGTAAAAGGATTCGAACAGTTGCCGATTAAGCTAGGAAAGCTAAACCCCGCTTACTTCCTGATGATTGCCACCGCAGAAAAGATGGCAATCACCCAGATTGAGGGGTCATTCCCGCAGGATCCGTTGCCAACTATCGAAGAGAGGCAAAAGTTCTGCGATGAATGGGAAGCGGTGCCTCATGGTTCAAAGTTTAAACAATATTTTATGGAGTGGGAAAAGAGAAACGAAATCTCTGATGACAGGACTTGTGAAATTGTTGACTGGAATGAAACCATGCACTACGTTGATGACTCCACCGGTCTTTGTGGTTTTGTGTCATCCTTTAGAGGTCAGTTTGGCGGAAAAGTTGCCTATCACTTGAATAATGTGCCTAAGTTTGTCACGCTGGCAACAGGTATTGAGTTTGATACAGACGGGCTATGGGAAATTGCTAGAAGAAACCGGACATTGATTAGAGCCATTAACAATAGACTGGGACTGCGGAGAATACATGATCGTCCGCCGGAAGACCACTGGGCAGTAAGAGACGAAGAATATGAACAAAAGCTGCTAAGTCAGTATTATGAATTCAGAGGCTGGAATATGGATGCCATTCCTACCAAGGAAACTTTATATAAACTGAAACTGGACTATGTGGCCGATGAGTTAATCGAGCGGGGAATTCTGACCGAGGATGATTCCGACAAAGAGAAAGCACTATAGTCAGGGAGGTGAAAACTGTAATGGGTGAGTTAGTAAAGAAAAAAGTTAAAGTGATCAAAGTTAATCTTGGTAAATGCAATGGTTGCCGTTATTGTGAGATAGCTTGCGCAGCATTTCACGCCAATCCGCGATATAGCAGCATAAATCCGGCTAGGTCACGAATTAGAGTTGTTACGGATATATATAATGATGAGTTAGTCCCGATTCGCGCCACTGATTATAGTAAAGCTGAATGTGATGGCCGGCGTGTTTATACGGTTGGTGATAAGGAATATAGTGAGTGCAGCTTCTGCGGGACAATCTGCCCGGCCAGGGATCTATTCCATGAGCCAGATTCTGGTCTGCCCCTTAAATGCGATTTGTGTGAAAGCGATCCGCCGCAAGAAGAGCCCTTGTGTGTTCAGGCGTGCGCTCGTGATGCCCTGACTTACGAGGAAAAGGAAGTTTTAGTTGAGGCTGAAGATGAAGCGCAGGTAAGGCCGGCTGAGATGGAGTTGGGATTAAGATCACTAATTGACAAATATGGAGTTGCAGCTTTAACAGATACTTTTGCCCGGATGAAGAAGGGCTAAAACACTAATGTGAAAGAAGAGGATTTCGTGGAAACTGTAACCCCCTTCAAAGAAGTAATTGATGAAATAAAGCAGGGCGGCGGAGAAGCCGTCAAATACTGCTACCAATGTGGGAAGTGCGATACTGTTTGCCCCTGGAATAAGGTAAGAACTTTCAGTATGCGCAAGCTAATCCGGGAGGCTACCTTCGGTTTGACCGAAATTGAGAATGAAGAAATCTGGCGCTGCACCACTTGCGGGAAGTGCGTCCAGAAATGCCCGCGTGACGTCAAGCAGATTAATAACATGATCGCAGTGCGCCGGATGGCCACCGGCTATGGTGTATTTCCTGCCGCTGTCAAGCCGATCCGCGGAATTGCCTCCAACCTAGGCGCAGAAGGCAACCCTTTCGGTGAAAGCCGGAAAAATAGGGCGGATTGGGCCGATGGTCTCTCCGTTAAAACCTTTGAGGAAGGCATGGAAGTTCTATATTACCCCGGCTGCTACCTCTGCTATGACCCAAGGTTGAAGAAGGTAGCCAAAGCCACGGCCAGTGTCCTCAACAGGGCCGGAGTGGATTACGGGATCCTGGGCGAGCAGGAGAACTGCTGCGGGGAAAGCATCCGCAAGACCGGCAATGAGGAATTGTTCAGGAAATTAGCCAAAGATAACATCAAAACGTTTATCGAAAACGGTGTTAAGAAAATAGTGGTATCTTCCCCGCACTGCTTACACACCTTCAAGAACGAGTATCCTGAATTTATGGCGAATTTTGAAGTATTGCATATAACCGAGTTTTTGTTCCAGTTGATTAACGAGGGAAGACTACAAATCAATAAGGAATATGCGAAGAAAATTGTATATCATGACCCCTGCTATCTAGGCCGGCATAACGGTGTGTTTGATCAGCCGCGCGGGATCTTAACGAAGGTACCCGGTCTGGAACTAAAAGAATTTGCCGAGTCGCGGGAAGAAAGCTTCTGCTGCGGCATGGGTGGTGGCAGGATTTGGATGGAAACACATACTTCCGACCGGTTCTCCAACCTCAGGTTGAAAGACGCCATTGACCTTGGCGCTGAAGAACTGGTTACCGCATGCCCCTATTGCATCACCATGTTTGAGGACAGTAGAGCGGTTGGAAACTTAGATGACGTGATCCAAGTCAAGGATATCACGGAGGTTCTCAACGAGGTGATTTAGTGGCGAGGAAGCCGGACATGCAGGAAGCAATTGGAGTAACCGGTATGAAAGATGTAGTAGCGGAGGTAATCTGTGATCGCTTTTCAGAGGGTGGATGGCTCAGGACCGCGGCTTACATGCCTAGAGAGATGGAGTTAACCATCTATGTGAATGAGAAAGCGCTGGTTACTATCTTGTGCACTGCGGCCAAGCTGGATTATCTTGTCTTTGGCTACCTTTACGCCGAGGGAATCATCTCATGCGCCGGCGATGTGGCAAGCGTACGGTTGAGTAAAGAGGAATCGCTGGCCGACGTGAGGCTGAAGAACCCTAGGAATGAATTGCCGACGTTGCGCAAACTTGGCTGCAGCGGCAGTTCAATTTTTAAAACTCAAGGACAAAGAGTTAATTCGGATCTTGTTGTTGCACCGGAGGAAGTGCTGTCACTGATGCAGAAATTGCAAGAGCAGATGGAGCTGTATCCGATTAGTGGCGGCGTGCACACTTCCGCTCTATCCGATACCAAGAACCTGCTGGTGGTGGCTGAGGATATCGGACGTCATAACACCTTGAACAAAATCCAGGGCGAATGTTTATTGCGGGGTATACCAACCAGGGATCGTCTAGTGCTGATTACTGGCCGCATATCGTCCGAGATGCTGCTCAAGGCGGCAAGGATGGAAACGCCGGTTGTTGTTTCACGGCACGCGCCGACGGAGAACGCCATTTTACTTGCACGTGATTTGGGCATTACCCTGGTTGGCCAGGCCCGTAATAGCCGCCTAGCGGTGTTTACCCACCTGGAACGACTTTGTTGCTTAACAAATTAAAGTACGGCTGACCCGGCCGAACCCGGACAGTACGGGCACAAAAACCTGATGAGGGTGGATAGGAATGGAAAAAGAACAAATGGAAGAACAGATTTCTAAATGTATCGGAGAGAAAAATTTTGGAGATGTAATGGTTGTCGGTGGCGGGATCAGCGGTATTCAAGCTGCGCTGGATCTTGGCACGGCAGGTTTTAAAGTATACCTGGTGGATAAGGCGCCAACTATTGGCGGCCACATGGCCCAGTTGGACAAGACCTTTCCCACCAACGACTGCTCTATGTGTATTGAGTCTCCCAAGTTTAATGAAACTGCAAGACATCCCAATATTGAGATCATCACCTATACTGAAGTGGACAGTGTGGAGGGGCAATCTGGGGACTTTACGGTAACCCTTAAGAAAAAGCCCCGGTATATTGATGAGACAAAATGCACCGGCTGTACCGTCTGTACAGAATACTGCCCGGTCGTGTACCCTGATCAATTCAACCAGGAGATATCCAAGAATAAAGCGATCCATATCTACTTTGCCCAGGCCACTCCCCTTGTTTCTTATATCGATGACAGTTGCCGTTACCTGAAAGATAAGACATGCACGATTTGCCAGGGAGTTTGTAAGTCTGATGCCATTGATTTCACTCAAAAGCCTGAGAAAATGGAAGTAAAAGTAGGGGCGATCGTGCTGGCCCCAGGCTTTGATGCCTTTGATCCCAAGTTGCGGCAAGACTATGGCTACGGAGTGTTTGAGAACGTGGTCACCAGCCTTGATTACGAGCGGCTATTATGTGCCACCGGGCCTTACGAAGGTGAGATCATGCGCGCGAGTGACAAGAAACACCCGCATAAAATCGCCTGGATCCACTGCGTTGGCTCCAGGCAGGTACTAGAGGGCGGCAACAGTTATTGCTCAGGCGTATGTTGCACTTACACTCAGAAGCAGGTTATTTTGACTAAAGATCATGACGCCGAGGCCGAGTGCGTCATCTTCCATAATGATATCCGCTCCTATGGCAAGGACTTTGAGCGCTTCTACCAGAGAGCCGAGAACCTGCCCGGAATCCGGTTTGTCAGAAGTTATGTGTCAATAGGAAAAGAGATCCCTGGAAGCAAGAATGTCACAATCAGATACGCTACTGCCGAGAGCGGGGTAAAAGAGGAAGAATTCGATATGGTTGTGCTGTCCGTTGGCCTGAACCCGCCGGCGGATGCGTTAAAAATGGCCGAAACCTTCGGTATCGAGTTGAATAACCACGGATTCTGCAAAACCAATCCCTTTAATCCGATGGAAACCACCCGCCCGGGAATTTTTATCAGCGGTTCCTTCCAGGGACCGATTGATATTCCCGAATCGGTGGTAACCGCCAGTGGCGCTGGCTCCCAGTGCGGTGAGCTCCTGGATTACCGGCGTGGCGAGCTTTCCACAGAAAGGGTTTACCCACTGGAAAAGGATGTATCGAAAGAAGAGCCCCGGATTGGTGTCTACGTGTGTCACTGTGGAGCCAATATCGGCAGGATCGTAAGTGTTCCTTCCGTAGTTGACTATGCCAGGACACTGCCCAATGTTGTGCATTCTGATGAGAGCCTGTTTATTTGCTCGACTGAAGCGGCTGCGATGCTGGCCAAGGACATTCAGGAAAAAGGGCTCAACCGCGTGGTTGTCGCCGCATGCACGCCAAGGACACACGAGCCGTTGTTCCGGGAGACGCTGCGTGAGGCTGGAATCAACCAGTATTACTTTGAATTTGCTAACATTAGAGAACACTGCTCCTGGGTTCACTCCAAAGAGGCAGAAACTGCCACTAAAAAGGCTAAGGAAATCGTCAGAATGGCGGTAGCTAGAGCCAGCTATTTGGAGCCCCTGGAAGAATTTGACCTGCCTGTGGACAGAAGGGCATTAGTGGTTGGCGGCGGAGTGGCCGGCATGACCAGCGCTCTCTCCATTGCTAAACAAGGCCATGAGGTTTATCTGGTGGAAAAAGCCAGCGACCTGGGTGGCCAGGCGCGAAGAATCCATTATACGCTGGAAGGAATGGATGTTCAGGCGTATTTGAATGATTTGATCCGAAAGGTTTACCAACACCCCTTAATCCATGTCTATACTGATGCCACTATCCTGGACGCCAGCGGCTTTGTTGGGAATTTTGTAACCACGGTGAAGAGTGAAGGCAGGATTACAACCATCAAGCATGGCGCCGGTATCATTGCGACTGGGGCTGACGTATACACTCCCAGCGAGTACCTCTATGGTGCAGACGATCGGGTCATGACCCATCTAGAGCTTGATGAGGCAATCAACAATGGAAGCGAAAAGGTAGCTAACGCGGAAAGTGTTGTGATGATCCAGTGCGTGGGCTGTAGAAATGAAGACCGGAATTACTGCAGCCGAATCTGCTGCACTGAGTCGATTAAAAACGCTTTGAAACTAAAAGAAATCAAACCCGAGATAGATGTGTATATACTCTTCCGGGATATCAGAACTTATGGCTTCAAAGAGGATTATTACCGGGAAGCGGCCAACAACAATGTCAGGTTCATCCGCTATGAACCGGAAAGTCCGCCTGTGGTGGAAGCGGGTGAGTCGGATGAAGGCAAGCAGGTTCTGAAGGTTACCGTAATAGATCCAATCCTAGTGAAGAAGCTGGAATTAGACGCCGATATACTTGCTCTGGCAGCTGCTGTTATTCCGTCGGCAGACAGGAAGGAAATAGCAAACTTGTTTAAGGTATCCCTGGGCCCGGATGAATTCTTCCAGGAAGCTCATGTCAAATTAAGACCGGTTGACTTTGGTGCCGATGGCATGTACCTGGCCGGGACAGCCCACTATCCCAAGTTTATATCAGAAACGGTGAGCCAGGCCTATGGTGCCGCCGGGCGGGCCTTAACGCTTCTTTCACACGATACGGTAGTGGCCTCCGGCTCCGTTTGTGAGGTGGATGAGAGCAGGTGTATTTCCTGCGGAGCCTGCATCACTGTATGTGAATATGGCGCCATCGAGTTTTATAACTCACCAACAGGCAGAAAGGCCAGGGTTAATCCTGTTCTCTGTAAGGGAGATGGTCTGTGCAACACCAAGTGCCCAACAGAGGCGATTGTACTCAAGCACTTCAATAATGTAGAGATGGCAAGCCAGATTGACGCGGCTTTTGCTGAATTATAGACGACGAGCATAAATAATCCGGGATTATTAAGTAAGGGGGTGAGATAAGAATGAGTACAGACAAAAAATTCACACCAAGGATTCTGGGTTTTGTATGCAACTGGTGAGCATACGGTGCAGCAGACTTGGCTGGAGTTTCCAGACAACAATATGCGACCTACACCAAGTTAATCCGTGTGATGTGTTCCGGTAGAGTTGATCTCTCGCATGTACTCAGGGCTTTCTCAAATGGAGCAGACGGAGTGTTTATCGGTGGTTGTCACCTCAACGAGTGCCATTACATCACTGATGGGAATTTCAGTGCTTTGGGCAATGTGTATATACTGAAAAAAATTATAGAGCGCATCGGACTAAACCCTGACCGGTTGAGAATGGAATCAATGTCTGCTGGTGAAGGTATCCGCTTTGCCGAAGTGATGAATGAATTCAGCAAGCAAGTGTTGGATTTAGGGCCGCTCGGCAAAGGTGAAGGGATGGACGAAGACACATTAAAGTCCAGGCTTGAGGCAGTTAAAAGTCTGGTTCCCTACATCAGGCTGGTGGAAAGGGAGAGGCTGAGATTACCTGTTAAAACAGAGCAAGCATACCGTAAGTTTTTCACCAGTGATGAGTTCAACAGGGTGTTTGATGAAACAATTGGAGAAAAATTAGCAATCGGGCAAATTATCTCCATTTTGCGGGAAAAACCCCTGACCACCGGCGAAATCGCCAATGCTTTAGGCCTGACTCCCTCTGAAGTATCAAGGCACTTGATTACTTCGTCAAGGCAAAGATTCGTCAGGTTCGACGAAAGCCTGAAACGTTACGCTCTCGCTTAAGCTAGGAAGAGCTGGCGGTGATTAAAGGGAAAAAAGGAGATTGGAACAGGCTATGGAAATGGATAGAGTCGATCAAATTATTGATAAACACGAGTGCGAAGCCAGCTCGCTGATTCAGATATTGCTGGATATTCAAAGCGAGAACCGCTGGCTTCCTAAGGAAGCGCTTGAGAAGGTAGCCGAAAGACTGCAGGTTCCCTTAACCCGGATCCAGCACATCGCTACCTTCTATAAAGCCTTTAGCTTAGTACCTAAAGGACGCCATGGAATTCACGTTTGTTTGGGTACAGCCTGTCATGTGCGTGGCGCAAAGCGCGTCCTTGACGCGGTAAAAGACCTGACTAACATTAAACCAGGCGAAACGGATTTAGATTTAAAGTTTAGCCTGGAAACGGTTAACTGCCTCGGCTGTTGTGCTTTAGGACCGGTGGTTGAAATTGACGGGAAGGTTTACGGTAACACAGCGCCGGCCATGATAGCAGACGTGATAAAAAACTATGATTAGGGTGAAATTATGGCGCGTATAAATTCGTCCGCTGAATTGGAAGAACTAAGGAAGGGTATATTGGCGGCTAATGACCTCAATAAACCCTGCATTTCAGTATGTGCCGGCGCTGGTTGTGTGGCCTCCGGCGCAAATGAAGTCATCGCCGCCTTTAAAGACGAGATTGCAAAGCAAGGACTAGAGGCAGACGTGACTACAAAAGGAACCGGTTGCCCTGGATTCTGTGAAAGAGGGCCCGTGGTGGTTATTTATCCTGAGGAGATATGCTATCTTCAGGTAAAGGCTGAAGACGTTCCCGAGATTGTCGAACAGACCATCAAGGGGAAGAATGTTGTAGAACGACTGCTCTATACTGACCAAACTACTGGCGAAAAAGCGACGCATGAGTATGATATTCCGTTTTATAAGAACCAGCAGCGGGTTATTATCGGCAGCAACATAAGAATTGATCCAAAGATAATTGATGAATATCTGGCCATCGGTGGTTATAGAGCTTTGGCCAAAGTTCTTACCGAGATGACCCCTGAGCAGGTAGTGGAAGAAGTCAAAAAGTCCAACTTGAGAGGCCGGGGAGGCGCTGGCTTCCCCGCCGGGAGCAAGTGGGAAGGATCTCGCAATGCGCCTGACGATATCAAGTATGTAATCGTCAATGCTGACGAGGGAGACCCTGGGGCATTTATGGACCGAGCTGTACTCGAGGGGAACCCCCACTCAGTGCTGGAAGGGCTGGCCATTGGGGCTTATGCCATCGGCGCTCATGAGGGCTATATATACGTTCGGCAGGAATACCCCCTGGCAGTTGAGAATATAAACCTGGCTATTAAGCAGGCTGAGGAATATGGCCTGCTTGGCGAAAATATCCTGGGTTCAGGCTTTAACTTTGTTGTTAAAGTGCACCAGGGTGCCGGTGCATTTGTCTGCGGTGAGTCCACTGCCTTGATGACGGCTTTAGAAGGCCGGGCAGGCGAGCCAAGGCCGAAGTATATCCGTTCCAACATAAAGGGACTTTGGCAAAGACCTAGCGTTTTAAATAACGTTGAGACATGGGCTAATGTGCCGCTGATTATCAACAAAGGGGCTGACTGGTTTACCGGAATGGGCACTAAAACAAGCAAAGGCACAAAGATTTTTGCCCTGGTCGGGAAGATCAATAATACTGGCCTGGTGGAAGTGCCCATGGGCATGACCCTAAGAGATATCATCTACAAGGTAGGCGGTGGTATCCCGGGCGGCAAGAAGTTTAAAGCTGTGCAGACCGGTGGACCGTCCGGCGGGTGTATTCCCGAGAAGCTGTTGGATTTGGAAGTTGGTTACGATGAACTGACTAAGGTCGGCTCAATGATGGGCTCTGGTGGTATGATTGTCATGGATGAGGATACCTGTATGGTTGATGTGGCCAGGTACTTTCTTGAGTTCCTCACCGATGAATCCTGCGGCAAGTGTGTGCCCTGCCGCGAAGGAATCAGGCAGATGCTTAAGACCCTGACCAATATCACCCAGGGTAAGGGCAAAGAAGGTGACATTGAGCTTTTGGAGGCCCTGGCTGAGACCGCCGTTGAAGGCGCCCTGTGTGCTTTAGGCAAGAGCGCCCCGAACCCGTTCCTGAGCACGCTGAAATACTTTAGAGATGAATATGAGGCGCACATCAAGGAGAAGAGATGCCCAGCCCTTTCATGCAAAGAGCTGATCGCCTTCTACATTGACCCGGCAAAGTGTCATGGATGTGGTACCTGTGCCAGGAAGTGCCCTTCGGGGGCAATTATTGGCGGTAAGAGCCTGATCCATATGGTCGACCAGACAAAGTGCACTAAGTGCGGGACTTGCTTCGAGGTTTGCCCTCCTCGTTTCCGGGCGGTAACGAAAATTTCCGGCGAGCCTGTCCCAGATCCTATCCCTGAAGAGGAGAGAATTATAGTCAGGGGGGCAAAAAAGAATGAGTAATATTACCTTACAGATTGACGGAAAAGAAGTCTCGGCTAAAGAAGGGATGACTGTTCTCGAGGCGGCGCAATCGGTTGGGATTTTTATACCCACCCTTTGTCACCACCCGAGTTTGGAGCCCTATGGGGCATGCCGGCTTTGCCTGGTTGAATTGGAATCGCGCGGCCGGTCCAGACTGGTGGTTTCCTGTATCTACCCGGTAGAAGAAGGCCTGGTTGTCAAGACCAGGTCGGAGAAAGTAGACCGGATTCGCAAAATGATCCTGGAGCTATTGTTGTCTCATGCTCCTGATGCCTTTGATCTGCAGGATTTGGCCGAGGAGTATGGCGCAGACAAATACCGCTTTGAAAAAGAGCCCTCTTTTTGCGTTCACTGTGGTCTATGTGTCAGATACTGTGCTGAGGTCAAACAGAAAAAGGCGATTGGATTTATTAACCGGGGAACACAGCGGGAGATCAGCTTTATTCCGGAGATAGCCGCTAAGGAGTGCTGGAACTGCAAAGAGTGCTTCCCGCTCTGCCCGACAGAGGCACTCCAGGCTGCTTTTGTTTTAACGAAAGCACTCGCGTTTTCCTCATCTTCTTTGGAGCCCTCGCCAGCAGAATAGATTATATTCTTACTGGGGAAAATGATGATTATTTGAAACATTGAGATGCCGGGGTATAAACCCCGGCATTTTTATATTGCCTGGAAGATGAAGTGAAACCATTGGTATCAATCAACTCAACAAGGGAGGAATAATTACCTCAGGTTCAGGTATGATGCATATGTGTTTTATGGTTGAAGGTATGATTAGGAAAATCTTGAAAACTATAAAGCAGTAGAACGGTTTCTAGTAATTTTAATCAAGAAACTAGAAAATAATATTGGACAAAAACGTAAAGTGAAAGGCCTCCCGAACTTGGGAGGCCTTGATTATCCTGGTGCGGGCGGCGGGAGTTGAACCCGCACGAGGTTGCCCTCACTGGATCCTAAGTCCAGCGCGTCTGCCATTCCGCCACGCCCGCTAAACTTGATGATTCTTAAAATTAGAGACTAATTAAACACTATCAAGTTTACTACACTGGTGTTTTTCTTGTCAAGCGTTATCAATTGCATCAGAAAATTAGGATTTGTCAGCAATATAATATAAAATGTTATAATTTGCAGGAATAAACGTAACAATGTAGAAATTAGTAACCCAATTGATAATAGGAGGGGTAATTGTTGATTCCTGGTGACGCAGAACTTCAGAAGTTATCCAAAGAAGAGTTAATCGCTCTGGTAAAAGCACAGGCTAAGAACTGGCTTACGGTTGATGGTCATTGGTTTATCGGAGTAGAGGAGAAGTATGGGCTGGATGCTGCAATTGAACTGGATTACCGTGTGTGGGAGCTTTATCCACCAGCGGAGTTCCGTCGTCTACGGGAAGCCTTGCACCTAACCAAAAAGGGCATACCGGGCATTGTCGAGTTCATTAAATATATGTCCACTTCCCTTGTTTTTGACTACGAACTGGAGGTTAGTGAGCGCAAGGCAGTGTTTAAGGTGGTGCACTGCAGACCACAGGAGGCCAGGTTACGGGGGGGGCGTCAAGTGTTTGCTTGCAGGGCAACTTGGGAGTCAGCTTTTGAGAAGCTAATTGCTTTTGTAGACCCCCGCATTAAATACCGGTGTTTGTTCTGCCCGCCGGAGGAACATCCTGATGGATACTGGTGCGGCTGGGAATTCACCTTGGATGACTAGTGTTTTACCATCAACTGTGGGAAATATTAAAACAACCCGAGAAGGGTTGTTTATTTGTTGAGCCTGCACGCTCTATCAGGAACTTTTTAAGCTTTTCTGACGGTCGTGTCTGCTGAGTATCCGCTTTCGCAGACGTAAACTTTTTGGTGTAACTTCCAATAGCTCATCGCTGCTAATGTATTCAAGTGCCTCTTCCAGGCTGAATTGCCTGGGCTCTTCCAGGCGAAGGGCAGCCTCAGCTGTGCTTGAGCGAATATTGGTGAGGTGTTTTTTCTTGCAAACATTAACATTTAGATCCTGTTCACGGTTGTGCTCTCCTACAACCATCCCCTCATAAACCTTTGTACCTGGGACAATAAAGAGCATTCCCCTCTCCTGGGCGGAATGAAGTCCATATAGATTAGCCTCACCTGATTCAAAGGCAACCAGCACCCCTTGATAGCGCCCCTTAATATCTCCTTTGTAATGTTCATACCCGAGAAAAAGATGGCTCATTAACCCATGGCCCCTTGTTTCTGAAAGCAACTGTGAGCGCAAGCCAAGCAGGCCTCTGGCCGGTATTTTAAATTCCATTCTTAGTTGGTCGGGGCCCATGGACGCTAGGTTAATCATTTCACCTTTTCTAGCTCCAATGATCTCCATTACTACGCCCATTTTGTCCTTGGGGATATCCACCATTAATATCTCGATTGGTTCCATCAGCCGCCCAGCTTCCCAACGGAAGATCACCTCCGGCTTGGAAACTTGCAGCTCATATCCCTCACGGCGCATAGTTTCGATTAGAATAGATAGATGTAGCTCACCCCGCCCACATACCTGAAAGACATCCGGGCTATCTGTTTCCTCGACACGCAGGCTGACGTTCTTTTCCATTTCTTTAAAAAGACGGCTTTTGAGGTGGCGAGAGGTTAGGTGTTTGCCCTCCTCTCCGGCAAAAGGACTGTCATTGACCATGAAGGTCATTTTTAAGGTTGGTTCATCAACAGTAATAGGCTCTAATTGCTCCGGCTGATCTTTGCAGGCGACGGTTTCACCTATTCTGATGTCTTCCAGACCGGAAAAGGATACAATCTCACCAGATGGTGCTTCATGAACTTCCACCCGTTCCAGTCCTTCGTAAACATAAAGAGTGCCAATGCGGCCCTGGCGCAAGGAGCCGTCATGCCCAATTATATAAACTTGTTGACCTGCAGAAATACTGCCGCGCTTTACGCACCCGATGCCTATTCGCCCGACAAAGCTATCATATTCTGTGTTGTTAATCAGCAGTTGCAGTGGCCCATTGATGTTTTCATCAGGTGGTGGGATATACCTGACAATAGCGTCAAACAGGGGGCGCATGTTTTCACCTGGTATAGCCAGGTCGGTTGTAGCGGTTCCTTGTTTGGCAGAAGTGTAAACGATCGGGAAATCAATCAGTTCGTCATTTGCTTCGAGATCAATAAAAAGCTCCAGCACTTCATCCACTACCTCAGAAACACGGGACTCAGCCCTGTCTATTTTATTAATGACCACAATCGGCTTAAGGTTTAACTGCAAGGCTTTGCGTAGGACAAACCTAGTCTGCGGCATAGTACCTTCAAAAGCATCTACCAGTAAAAGAACACCATTGACCATTTTCAACACCCGCTCAACTTCACCGCCAAAATCAGAATGCCCCGGGGTATCGACGATGTTAATTTTTATACCGCTATAAGCTACTGAGGTGTTTTTTGCCAGGATGGTAATTCCGCGCTCCCTTTCCAGGGCATTTGAATCCATTATTCTTTCTGCTACCTGCTGGTTTGTTCTAAAGATGCCGCTTTGTTTTAGCAGAGCATCAACAAGAGTGGTTTTGCCATGATCTACATGGGCGATAAGTGCTATATTCCTAAATTTTGTAATGGGCAAATGATTGCTACCTCCTTCCAAAAAATAAAATATATCAGTTTTCCCCCCAACTAACAACTTTTATTTTTCTTTTAGTATTTTTCTTTGATTAGATGAACTAAGTAGATCCGATTCTCATTCTGATATGAAAAGGGGCAGCAAGACTGCCCCCTTAATTAAAGCTTACAGATATGCTAAAAAAATATATCATTAATGTTGATATCAAATGAATAACGCAGCCTCCCTGAACAAAGTTCTGGGAGGCTTTTAATGATTAATTTCTATATTATTTGGCTGGGGCGGCTGGATTCGAACCAACGAAATGCCGGTGCCAAAGACCGGTGCCTTACCGCTTGGCGACGCCCCAAAAAATATACTGGGGTGGGTAATGGGACTCGAACCCACGACCCCCAGAGCCACAATCTGGTGCTCTAACCAACTGAGCTATACCCACCATACCATTAACATAGCTTATTCTAGCCAGACTCTGTATTTGGTATGTTAACAAATAATCATTGCCTTGTCAAGGAAAAAACGATATGAAAAACGAAGGGCGTGTGAAAAAACGAAAGGCGACAGGTGTAAATTTATTTAAAAAGGGTTTATCTTTGTTCGGTAAATAAATACGTTTTTCCTGTTGATAATTTCTAGTGGTGCGGATATAATTGAAAAAGTAATATTAATACTCACCAAGTGCTGGTAATTATTGAAGTAGGTTGACCACACGGGCTATATGAACCCCACCGTCAACAAGGACAATAATTGGCGCCAGGGCTGTTGTAAGCCTTGGTTTTTTAATATGTTTTGAAGGAAATAGTATTGTTTCTGTAGAATAGCTTTTTAAAATGGTTAAGATATAATAGATGGATTTTTATCTCAGTTGTTTCAAGAGGAGAGGGTGTGACTTTTCTAAAATAGCAACTATCTAATCTAATCAAACAATTTAAGGAGGAGCATATATGAAAGCTAACGCGGAAAGGATAGAAAAAAACACTGTTCTCCTTGAAGTTGAGGTGGACTCTGAGCTATTCTCAAAGGCGGTTGACAAGGCCTACCGCAAAATTGTACGTAATGTAAATGTACCGGGTTTCCGCAAGGGCAAAACGCCGCGTATTATCCTTGAACGTTATATCGGCAAGGAAGCTATCTACGAAGAAGCGATGGAAGAGTTGGTACCTGAAGCCTATATTGAGGCGGTTAAAGATACTGGAATTGAACCTATTGACAAACCGCAGGTAGAAATTGTCCAGGTTGAAGAAGGCAAGCCGGTAGTATTTAAAGCTACTGTTCAAGTGAAACCAGAAATACAGTTGGGACAATACAAAGGACTGGAAGTAGTGAAACCGGTCATTAATGTTACAGACGAAGATGTCCAGAAAGAACTGGAACGTTTACAAAATAGCCATGCCAAGTTGCTGACTTTAGAAGAAGGTGTGGTAGAAAACGGCGATATTGCCGTTATAGATTTTCTAGGGAAAATTGACGGAGAGCCTTTTAAGGGGGGAGAGGGCAAAGAATATTCCCTGGAAATCGGCTCAGGTTCTTTCATTGGAGATTTTGAAAATCAGGTAATTGGTATGCCTATTGGCGAAACCAGGGATATACAGGTAACTTTTCCTGAAAACTATCAGGTAGAGGAATTGACTGGTAAAGACGCTGTTTTTACCGTTACAGTTAGTGGGATTAAAAGGAAAGAGCTAAGCCAGCTTGATGACGAGTTTGCCAAGGATGTCAGTGAGTTTGATACCTTGGAGGAATTAAAGGAAGATCTCACGAATAAATTACAATTAAACGCGGAAAACAGGTCAAATTTTATAGTCAGACGTGAGCTGCTCAATAAAGTTGTTGACAACTCTGTTGCTGAAATCCCTGACACTATGATTGAACAGCAAATAGGAGAAATGATTGCTAACATGGCAAATAGCTTTGCCAATCAAGGTCTCTCCATTCAGGATTACCTCGAGTATACCAAATCATCAAAGGAAAAATTGAGTGAGGATTTCCGGCCGGAGGCAGAACGGAACGTAAAAACTGCCCTAGTAATGGAGTCCATTGCCAAAACGGAACAAATTGTACCTTCCGAGGAGGATATAAAGGCGGAAATTGAAAGGATTGCTTCGTTATACCGCCAAGATCCGGAGGAATTACGTAATATGCTTGACAATGAAGGGAGACTCAGTTATATTACAGAGAATTTAGTCAAGGAAAAAACCTTTCAATTTTTGGTAGATAACGCTAAAATAATTGAGGGTACCAACAGTCAAATAGAAGAATAGTAATATAAAAACTCCTCATTGGTAATACGCTGGGGGAATTATTTCAGGAGGTGGAGCGATTATGAATTTAGTGCCAATTGTAGTAGAACAAACCAACCGAGGCGAACGATCATACGATATCTATTCAAGGCTTTTGAAGGACAGAATTATTTTTTTAGGCGGGCCGATAGACGACTATGTAGCTAACCTTGTGATCGCCCAGTTTCTTTTCCTGGAGGCTGAGGACCCCGAAAAAGATATTCACCTTTATATCAATTCTCCTGGTGGTGTAGTTACTGCCGGTATGGCTATTTATGATACCATGCAGTATGTTCGACCTCCTGTATCCACTATCTGTCTGGGGCAAGCTGCTAGTATGGGGTCACTGCTTCTGACTGCCGGGGCTAAGGGGAAGCGTTTTGCCTTGCCATATGCGAGGATTCTAATTCACCAGCCACTGGGTGGAGTTCAAGGCCAAGCGACAGATATAGATATTCATGCCAAAGAAATTCTGCGTATGAGAGAATATCTTAATGAAATCCTCTCCAAACATACCGGTCAGCCCCTAGAGAAAATAGCCGGGGACACCGAACGTGACTTCTTTATGTCGGCACAGCAAGCTAAAGAATATGGTATTATTGACGAGGTGTTCGATGTCAGGAAGTAAAGGTAAAAGAGGTGGAAATGTGTTTAATGATAAAGGACAATTGAAATGTTCTTTTTGTGGTAAACTTCAAGATCAGGTAAAAAAGTTGGTTGCCGGCCCAGGTGTATATATTTGTGATGAATGCATTGAGTTGTGCAACGAGATCATTGAGGAGGAGCTCAGTGAGGATCTTGGGATGGAACTTGGTGAAATCCCAAAGCCAAAAGAGATTAAGGAAATTTTGGATCAGTATGTAATCGATCAGGAAGACGCTAAAAAATCCCTTTCAGTTGCCGTTTATAACCACTATAAACGTATTAATTTAGGCGGCAAGATAGATGATGTAGAACTGCAAAAGAGCAATATCGTTATGTTGGGACCTACTGGAAGTGGAAAAACACTTTTAGCGCAAACTTTAGCCCGTCTTTTAAACGTACCTTTTGCCATTGCTGATGCCACATCACTGACTGAGGCAGGTTATGTTGGCGAAGATGTTGAGAATATCCTACTCAAGCTGATTCAGGCTGCAGATTATGATGTGGAAAAAGCGGAAAAAGGTATTGTTTATATCGACGAGATTGACAAGATTGCCCGTAAATCGGAGAATCCTTCAATAACCCGTGATGTTTCCGGTGAAGGTGTTCAGCAGGCTCTATTAAAGATACTTGAGGGTACGGTTGCCAGTGTGCCACCTCAAGGTGGACGAAAACATCCCCATCAGGAATTCATTCAGATCGACACTACTAATGTGTTATTTATCTGTGGAGGAGCATTTGATGGTATTGAAAAGCTTATTGAGAACCGCACCGGGAAGAAGTTGATGGGCTTTGGGGCTGAAATCAAACCGAGAAAGGAAGTAAGAATTGGAGAAATCTTAAAAAATATTCTCCCGGAAGACCTTTTGAAATATGGTCTTATTCCTGAATTTGTCGGCAGGCTGCCAGTTATTGTTACGCTTGATGCCCTGGATGAAGATGCGCTTATTCGTATTCTTACCGAGCCAAGAAACGCTCTGGTGAAGCAATATGAAAAAATGCTGCATTTGGATGGGGTTACCCTGGAATTTACTCAGGATGCGCTAAGAGCAGTAGCTGAAGAAGCCCTCAGGCGCAATACCGGCGCCAGAGGTCTACGGTCTATCCTGGAAGAGGTAATGCTTGAGGTCATGTATGATATTCCTTCCCGTAATGATATAGCCAGGTGTATTATTACCAAGGAAACCATTCAAAAGAAGGAAGCGCCACGAATTATTGCCATAGAACATAAAAAGAAAGAAGTAACGGCTTAGTAAAACTGCAAATATGTAATATACACATAGTAACATAAAAACATGGAAGCTTCTGGCCAAATACCTTGGCTGGAAGCTTCTTTTTTTACTTATAAATATGGTTAAAATTTGTAAATTAAAGCAATACTACGAATAAATTAAAAATCTAAAAAGGAGGTTTCCTATGGGAGGGTATTCTTCTGGATTTGCTAGTATACTAACCTTTATTCAAGTGTTTTTTGCAGTAATTATCGGTTTGTATTTTTGGAATTTACTAAAAACACAACATGGTAGTAAAAATGTACTGGAGAAGGAATCCAGGAAGGAGTTGGAGAAGCTTAGAAAGTTACGCTCCATTTCTTTGACTGAGCCGCTTTCAGAGAAAACCCGCCCGGCTAGTTTTGAGGATATTATCGGGCAAGTGGAGGGTCTAAAATCCTTGCGTGCTGCTCTTTGCGGGCCTAATCCCCAGCATGTGATCATATACGGTCCCCCTGGTGTAGGCAAGACAGCTGCGGCCAGGCTGATCTTAGAGGAAGCTAAAAAAAACCCTCTTTCACCCTTCAAGAGTGACGCAAAATTTATTGAAATTGATGCCACCACAGCCCGTTTTGACGAGCGTGGTATAGCGGACCCTTTAATTGGATCAGTTCACGATCCGATATATCAAGGGGCTGGCCCCATGGGCATGGCTGGTATTCCTCAGCCCAAGGCCGGCGCAGTAACTAAAGCGCACGGGGGGATACTGTTTATTGATGAGATCGGTGAACTTCATCCTAACCAAATCAACAAGCTGTTAAAGGTAATGGAAGACCGTAAGGTACAGCTGGAAAGTGCTTATTATAGTTCCGAGGATAGCAATATACCTTTTCATATTCATGATATATTTCAGAACGGCCTGCCGGCAGACTTCCGGATGGTAAGCGCCACAACGCGAGGAGCGGAGCATATTGCACCGGCTATTCGCTCCCGCTGCATGGAAATATTTTTTCGCCCGCTGTTACCTGAGGAAATTGAAAAGATCGCTACTAATGCTTCTGCAAAAATTGGTTTGCCACTCGAGGCGGGAGCACTTGATATAATCAAAAAATATGCCACTAATGGACGCGAGGCGGTTAATATTATTCAGATTGCCGGGGGATTGGCTATTACTGAGGAGCGCGCTGAAATCAGTGCTGCTGATATCGAATGGGTGATTCAAAGCGGTCAATATACTCCCCGTCCCGATAAAGCCCTGCCTGAGAGTCCCCAGGTTGGACTCGTCAATGGACTTGCTATTTATGGTCCAAACATAGGCGCCATTTTAGAGGTGGAAGCAAACGCTATTCCCGTTGCCCGTGGGCAGGGTAAGGTGACTGTTACTGGTTTAGTAGAAGAAGAGGAATTGGGTGGAACCGGCAAAACTATGCGGCGCAAAAGCATGGCTATGAGTTCTGTGGATAACGTCTTGACCGTGCTTCGCCGGACTATGGGGCTAAATCCGGGAGATTTCGACATCCACATTAATTTCCCGGGGGCATCACCCACTGATGGACCATCAGCTGGTATAACGATAGCTACCGCGGTTTATTCGGCAATTCTTGGCATACCAGTAGATAATACCGTTGCCATGACCGGTGAAGTATCTATCCGCGGCCTAGTCAAGCCCGTTGGCGGTATAGTGGCCAAGGTCGAAGCAGCTAGCCGGGCAGGTGTCAAAAAGGTGTTAATACCTGCTGAAAACTATCACGAAGTTTTTTGTGAGCTTCACGATATGCAAATAAGACCGGTGAAATACCTGGAAGAGGTAATTCGACTGGCTCTGATTAATATGCCGGTGGTAGAAAAAAAGCTGGAAATCCCAGCCCATACCCCCGAAGTACTAAGTGCTTCAAGCTTTGTGACGGGAAATACGGTGGTATAATTACGATTAGTTTATTGACAGGAAACTAACCACTTCTCAAGGAAAGCACTAATTTTAAGATTATTCCTTAAGAGGTGGTTTTTATTCACTTTCACATAGAAAGGCGTTAGGACCGCCATTGATAGCGCCATACCTGACGTAAGCTAGAATATGCATGATATCATTATATTTCACAATAACCGGGTAAACACGGTTTATCGGTGTTTTTTTGAAATTATTGCTATAGGGCTTTTTAAGATTTCATGTTAAAATAAACGCATATATTTGTATACCTAATATTTTGCAGAAGCAATATAATATTTAAAAGGGGGCGCAGCTATGAATTCAGAAACTAAGATTCTGCCTTTATTGCCTTTGCGGGGTATCCTGGTTTTTCCTTATATGGTAATCCACCTTGATGTAGGCCGCGAAAAATCAGTAAATGCAATTGAAGAAGCAATGTCTAAGGACCAGTTAATTTTTTTGGTGACACAAAAGGATGCACAAACTGACGAGCCAGGCCCGGACGATATTTATCAAATTGGCACCATAGCAGAAATAAAGCAACTATTAAAGTTACCTGGTGGAACTATCCGGATTCTGGTTGAAGGCCTTGCTAGGGCTAGAATACAATGTTTTATAACTAACGAGTTATATTACCAGGTAGAAGTTGCACAATATTCTAATGATACTCAAAAAAACAATGAAATAGAAGCTTTTATGCGCAGCCTTATTTTCCAATTCGAACAGTATGTCAAATTGTCCAAACGGGTACCGCCGGAAACAGTTGTCACTGTTGCTAATCTGGATGAGCCAGGACGTCTGGCGGATACGATTGCTTCCCACTTAACGCTACGGATAGAAGACAAGCAGGAGTTACTTGAGGCTGTAGATATTGTAATGCGGCTGGAGAAACTGTGTACGATTGTAGTAAAAGAGCTGGAAATTGTTGAACTAGAGCGCAAGATCAATATTCGTGTCCGCAAGCAAATGGAAAAAACACAGAAAGAGTACTATTTGCGCGAGCAAATGAAGGCCATTCAGCGCGAGCTTGGTGAGAAAGATGATCGGGCCGAGGGTGAAGATTTACGAAGGAAGATCGTTGAGGCCAAGTTACCCAAGGAAGTGGAAGAAAAAGCAATCAAGGAAGTAGAACGTCTGGAAAAAATGCCTCCAATGGCAGCTGAGGCCGCAGTGGTGCGCAATTATCTGGATTGGCTGCTATGTCTACCCTGGAATAAATCCACCCGGGACCGGATGGACATTAAAGTTGCTGAAAATATCCTGGAAGAAGACCACTACGGCTTAAAGAATGTTAAAGAGCGCATTTTGGAATACCTTGCTATTCGTAAACTGGCCAAGAAAATGAAAGGACCCATCATCTGTTTTGTGGGACCGCCAGGTGTGGGTAAAACTTCTCTAGGCCGTTCCATTGCCCGGGCCCTTGAGAGAAAATTTATCCGTATGTCTTTGGGCGGGGTACGCGATGAGGCGGAAATTCGCGGTCATCGGCGTACATATGTTGGCGCTATGCCCGGTCGAATCATTCAGGGGATGAAGCAGGCCGGTTCCAAAAACCCTGTTTTTTTGTTGGATGAAATTGACAAGATGAGTATGGACTTTCGTGGCGATCCGTCGGCAGCGCTACTTGAAGTATTGGATATGGAACAAAATAACACTTTTAGCGATCACTACATCGAAGTACCATTTGATTTATCAAACGTGATGTTTATCACAACAGCAAATGTGCAGCCCAATATCCCCCGTCCGCTGCTAGATCGCATGGAGGTCATAAATCTGTCCGGTTACACGGAAGAAGAAAAAGTGCAGATTGCCCTGCGTTATCTTATACCCAAGCAGATTAAAGAGCACGGGTTGACTGAAGACATGATCAAAATATCTGAAAACACAGTTCGCAAGATTATCCGTGAGTATACCAGAGAATCCGGTGTGCGGAACGTAGAAAGACAGATAGCGTCAATTTGCCGCAAAACAGCAAGGCAGATTGTTGCCGATAAGACCAAGAAGATCCAGGTAACCACACAAAATCTAAGTCAGTTTTTAGGCTCTCCCCGCTTTCGGTATGGTATTGCCGAAAAGACTGATCAGGTTGGGGTAGCAACTGGACTGGCCTGGACTGAGATGGGTGGCGACACGCTGGCCATTGAGATTTCAATATACAAAGGAAACGGCCATTTGACCCTGACGGGTAAATTAGGTGATGTCATGAAGGAATCTGCCCAGGCTGGTTATAGTTATATTCGCGGGCGGGCCAATGAACTGGGCATCGAAGAAGATTTTTTTAGTAAACAGGACATCCATATCCATATTCCTGAAGGTGCTATACCTAAAGATGGACCTTCGGCTGGCATTACTATGGCTACCGCACTTGCTTCGGCCATTACCGGGCGTAAGGTGAGACATGATGTGGCAATGACTGGAGAGATTACCCTCAGGGGTCGGGTATTACCCGTTGGTGGAATTAAGGAAAAGATACTAGCTGCTCATCGCGCTGGTATAAAAACTGTGCTTTTGCCAAAAGATAATATAAAAGATTTAGATGAGATTCCAAAGAAAGTTAAGGAAAAGATTGACTTTATACTAGTAGACCATATGGACCAAGTGTTAGAAGCGGCTCTTGTTGAGCAAGAATATAATATGGACCTCGCTGTCTCTCCCGTAATGCCGCCGGAAGTCTACCAGTCAGCTGTGATCAACGATGGAGGTACGCCTGTCCCCTCATGAAAATAACCAGTGCAGAATTTGTTGCAAGTGCGGTAAAACCAGACCAATTCCCGGCAGGGGAACTTTATGAGGTTGCCCTGGCCGGGCGTTCTAATGTGGGGAAGTCGTCTCTCCTTAATAAACTCGTTAATAGGAAGGGCCTTGCCCGTACCAGTAATACTCCCGGGCGAACCCGACTGATAAACTTTTTTGTAGTCAATGGAAATTTCTATTTGGTGGACCTGCCGGGCTACGGCTACGCCAAAGTCCCTGTTCACGAGCGGGAAAACTGGGGAAGAATGGTTGAGGCTTATTTACAGAAAAGGGAAAATTTAAGAGGTATATTGTTGCTCATTGATAGTCGTCACCCGCCAACCACCCAGGACATTCAGATGTATGACTGGTTAAAGTATAATGGCATCTCTGTTTTGGTAGTCACAACTAAAGCGGATAAATTATCCCGCTCGAAGCTACTTGGCTCGATACAGGTAATTCGGGATAATCTGTCGATGCCCCCAGAAGACGCGCTGGTTCCATTTTCAGCGGTAACTGGTCGGGGGCGAAAAGAACTGCTCGCTTTTATCGGACAGTGGATTGGTATTACCGGTTAGAGATTAGGGTAATAATCTTCTTAATAGAGATTTTTTATCTGCCTGTTCTGTTTCCTTATTATATATTACGGTCTCAGTTGCCAGCCTGGCAAAATCCATAATAACAGCTGTTTCGTAAGGAACATTACCTGCAATTTCCCCCGCTTCTTTAGCAGCCGCAATAAAATGTTCATAGGATTCTCTGGGGACAAGCGGGTTATCAGCCCAAATTTTTAGTGACTTATAGCGTTCGATAGCATTTATTAGCACCTGCCTGTCGAGATTTTTAAAGGAAGGATATGCTACCTCAACTGCTTCTTCAGCGCTGTGTTGGTTAAGCCATAGCTGGGCTTTACAGACAGCATTGGTAAATTTTTGGATACTTTCCGGTTGCTCATTTATATAACTGGGCATGGCTGCAAAGGCAGTAACAGCCATAGTGACGGAAGTTGCGCCAACCGAAGCGACCACCCTACCGTAACTTTTTATTTCAGCGTAAGAGGCCTCTGGTTCTAATAACTGGATGTAATGGCCTGTTCCTGAGCGAAAGGCACTCATACGCAGGGCTTCTGGAATATTATGATAAATTGTGACTCGGCGGTAGGGAGTTAGGTTATTTGCCCTTAGCACACTCTCCAGGGCGATTCCAGAACTGTCGTCTTGAGAGTAACCAATAATAGTTTTGTCTTTAAGGCTCGACCACTGGAATTCAGAGTTGTCTTGCTCTCCTAAGAGCAATGAACCATCAAGCAAGGACATGGTAGCAAAGATTTTAGGTAAATCTTCCCCTTGCGCAGACTGGTCAGGGTTGAAGATTATTTTTTGTATACCACATAGTGCTATATCTATTCTTCGGCTGTTTAAAGCTGTGCGAATGGCTTCAGGGCTAGAGGTTGTAATTTTGACATCAAGGTCCTGCTCCTCGAAAAACTTTAGGTTTAAAGCCAGGTATAAGGGTAAAAAATAAGGTGACCGTACCGATTCCATAACCCGGATGGTTTGAACTTCTTTTACCTCAGGGTCATTATTGCGGCTGTGCGCGATGAGCGCCATAAATATTAAGACCGAAGCTAGAATACTTATTGCCCTAATAAGCTTTATTCTAGGTTGCAATATTATAACCCCCTATGTTTATAGTTTTATATTACTTAAAATTTATTTAGAAAAATGAATTATATTACCATAAGCCCCAAGATATTTTATTGAAGGATTTTTGCCTTTCCTGGAGAAAATATGCCAAAGGGGGTTGAAAGCGCCTTACTAATTTTGCGGATGCTATCTCCTTCGTTTTTTAAGCGGAGGGGTTTTTGGTTTTTATAATAGATATAAGGAGTGGATCCACTTGGCTAAAGATGATATTCCTTCTGTATACGATCCCCGTGCTGTTGAAGACCGGTGGTATCATTACTGGGAAGAGAATGGTTTTTTCCATGCGGAAGTTAACCCCGAGCAGGAACCTTTCTGTATTGTAATGCCGCCGCCCAACGTTACCGGCCAGTTGCACATGGGGCATGCCCTGGATAATACCCTGCAGGATATTTTAACCAGGTGGCGACGAATGCAGGGCTATAATACTTTATGGATGCCCGGCACCGACCACGCGGGTATTGCCACCCAGGCTAAAGTTGATGAACAATTAGCCCAGGAAGGGACTTCACGTTACGAAATTGGTCGGGAGACATTCTTAAAGCGGGCCTGGGCCTGGAAAGAGCAGTATGGCAACCGGATTACCACCCAACTTCGCAGATTGGGCGCTTCCTGTGACTGGCAGCGGGAGCGCTTCACCATGGATGAAGGTTGCTCGGCGGCTGTTTTGGAAGTGTTTGTTAACCTGTACCGGCGGGGTCTGATTTATCGCGACTACTATATAACCAACTGGTGCCCTAGGTGTCAGACTACCATCTCTGACATTGAAGTCGAGCACGTGGAAGAGCCCGGTCATTTTTATCATTTAAGATATCCGTTTAAAGACGGCAGCGGCTTTATTATAGTTGCCACCACCCGCCCGGAAACAGTGCTTGGGGATACCGCGGTGGCGGTACACCCAGGCGACGAGCGCTATGCCGGTGTGGTTGGCAAAACCCTTATCCTGCCTCTAGTTGGACGGGAGATGCCGGTTATTGCTGATGAGTATGTAGATCCTGCCTTCGGCACCGGGGCGGTTAAGATTACCCCAGCCCATGACCCCAACGACTTTGAGGTAGGACACAGGCATAAGCTCGAGCAAATTACTGTGATTGATAAGGATGGTAAAATGAGTGCGGAGGCTGGCCCACGCTATCAGGGGCTGGATCGTTATGAATGTCGCAAGAAAATTGTCCGGGACCTGGATGCCGGCGGTTATCTGATTAAAACAGAGGATCTCTCCCACGGTGTGGGACACTGCTACCGCTGCAACACGGTCATTGAGCCGATGCTGTCCCGTCAGTGGTTTGTTAAAATGAAGCCCCTGGCAGAGGAGGCGATCATGGCCGCTAAAAGAGGTGACGTCCGCTTTATCCCGGAGCGGTTTACTAAGATATATCTGGGCTGGATGGAAAATATCCGTGATTGGTGTATTTCCCGCCAACTCTGGTGGGGGCACCGCATTCCGGTGTGGTACTGTCGGGACTGTGAAGAGATGGTCGCGTCAAAAGAGTTGGTGGTAAAGTGCCCCAAGTGCGGCAGTACAAATATGGAGCAGGATCCCGATGTTCTAGACACCTGGTTTTCCTCCGCGCTCTGGCCTTTTTCCACTTTGGGCTGGCCCAGGCAAACGCTTGAGTTGGCTTACTATTATCCCACCTCGGTGCTGGTGACTGGACGCGACATTATTTTTTTCTGGGTAGCCCGGATGATTTTTTCCAGCCTGGCATTTATGAACAACGTACCGTTTAGGGAAGTATTTATTCATGGACTGGTACTGGATGCCCTGGGGAGAAAGATGAGTAAGTCCCTGGGCAACGGGGTAGACCCGATCGATGTAATTGAATCCCATGGAGCCGACAGCCTGCGCTTCATGCTGGTAACCGGAAATACACCAGGTAATGACCTGCGCTTCAATTTTGAAAAATTGGAGGGCGCCCGCAACTTTGCCAATAAGCTCTGGAATGCCTCTCGGTTTGTGATGATGAACTTACAGGACTATGATCCGGACGGCCAGCCCGGGCAGTATACTCTGGCTGACCGCTGGATCGTTAGCCGCTTCCAGGCTGTAGCGGGTGAGGTGACCAGGCTTCTTGAGGCCTACGAGCTTGGCGAGGCGGCCAGGGTTTTATATGAGTTCATTTGGAATGAATTTTGCGACTGGTATATTGAGTTGGCCAAGCCAAGATTATACGATAAAACCACATCTCAGGACCGCTATACGGCGCAGCATGTGCTGATAGTGGTGCTCAAGGGGACGCTGGAGATGCTCCACCCGTTTATGCCGTTTATTACTGAAGAAATATGGCAGCACATGCCAGGCCGGGGTGTGACAATTATGCGTGCCACCTGGCCTACAGCCCGTGCAGATCTCCTGAATCCGGAGGCTGAGTATGAGATGGGAGTGCTGATGGAGGTAACAAAAGCAATCCGGCATATCCGCAGTGAGATGAACGTTCCACCTGGCCGCCCAATCGAGGTTTTGCTGGAGGTTAATGCTGAGGTAACCAGGTCGCTGTTAGAGCGGGGTGCTGCCATTATCAAAGGTTTGGCTAACGCCGACATCAGTATTTATAAGAAGCTAGAGGAAAAGCCACAACAAGCCGCCCATGCGGTTACCCGTGGGGTCGAGGTGTTTATCCCACTCAAAGGGCTGATCGATATAGAAAAGGAAACCGCCAGGCTGAAGAAAGAGCTGGCGTCTCTGGATAAAGACCTGGCTCGGGTACAGGGCAAATTAAACAACCAGGGTTTTTTAGACAAAGCCCCGGTGGATATTATTGAAAAAGAACGGAAAAAAGAAGAAGAGCTTTCCGCCAAGCAGTTTGCTGTGAGGAAAAGACTTTCCATGCTGGCGGGATAAGTTAAAAGTAGTTATTCGAACACCAGATATTTTCGTCAAGGTTGCAATGACCGGGCTTTCCAGGATCGCTTATATACTCCCAAACAGAGTGGACTATACAGTCTTTATGCGAAAGTATGCACTGGCGGATCTAGTTAATGTCAAGTCCTGGAGGTACCTTGTTGGTGAACTATCAAGCAGCAATGGGTTATCTAAACGAGTTAACTAAGTTCGGGTTTAATTTTGGCCTGGAGCGGATCGAGGAGTTGCTAAGGAGGTTAGGCAATCCTCATCTTAAGTTAAACGTAGTGCACATTGGCGGGACGAACGGCAAAGGCTCCACTACGGTTATGCTGGCAAACATCTTGCAGTCTGCTGGGTACCGTGTGGGGACTTTCACTTCGCCCCACCTTCATTCTTATACCGAACGTTTCCGGATTAATGGGGAAGAAATTGATAGACAAAGAGTCGCCGAGTTGATTAAAGACCTACAACCTCACCTGGAGGCGATGGTGGCCGG